>JAHHLP010000032.1 GCA_018679295.1 Rhodothermia bacterium | reverse complement strand
GCGTTGGTTTGCTCTTCGGATCCGTGAATTCCATGGTTTCCGGGGCTGATTGAGTGGCGCTGCGGCCCATGCACGCTCGACACTGACAAAGCAGCGATGACATACGTGGATCAACTAAAGGATGCCTTCGCTAAGCACTTCCGCGAGTTGGCCAAGCGCCGAAGTTGGGGCGAGCCGTCGGTGCGGACGTTTCCGAGCGGGGCACGTCTTGAATTCGTATCCGGAAACATCCGGGTTCGCCTCGTAAACGATAAGCGACTGCTGTATGCTGAAGTTGGTCCTGTCGCGGTACCGAGCGCTTCATTCACCGTTTCGCAGATGAAAGATCTGCTGGATCCTCCGCGGGATGGACGATGGAGTCTTTCGTTGTCGGAGTCGGCGGAGTATCTGGATCGGCAGTGGGAGTATTTACATCGCGAGTTCGCTGATGGTCGCGCTAATGCTACGATACAGCGCCTGGCGACCCTTGTTGGCAGATAGCTTGCGTATCTTGGAGCTGTACGGGACAGGACGCGACATGGACCATTCACAACTTACGGGCATACTTGAGTTTCTCCGGTCGGCGGAGCGTCTCAAGAACACAGTCCGATCCGCACATACTTCTGAGGGCAGGCAGGAGAGTGTGGCGGAGCACACATGGCGGCTATGTCTGATGGCCGTCGTACTCGAGGCGCATTTCCCGGAGGTCAACTTCGAGCGCCTCATCAAGATCTGCATCATCCATGACCTCGGCGAAGCCATAGGCGGCGACATCCCTGCGCCTTTGCAAGTCGCTGAAGGAGCCAAAGCTGATGAGGAACGCGCCGACCTGATGAAGCTGCTCGAGCCTTTGCCGGGAGAGTTGCGGACTGAAATAGCCTCGCTCTGGGACGAATACGAGGAGGCATCGACGCCGGAAGCGAGGATCGCCAAAGCACTGGACAAGCTCGAGACGATTCTTCAGCATAACCAAGGGCTCAATCCACAGGACTTCGATTATCGTTTCAATCTCGACTACGGGCGCCGCTATACCGCGGACGACCCGGTGATCGTCGAGATCCGATCGATCCTTGATGCGGAGACGATTCTTCGCGCCGACGAGTCGAAGGCAGGACGGACGGACGTCTAACGATTTCGTTTCACGCTCGGCGGGGCCGACTATCTACGGATCGACTTGGATTCAGGTAAGGCGTTCTATCAGATGGCAAGAATCCGGCTACGAGGTGATGGTGACCGCCATGGCTGAATGGCATGCCTCGACCGAAGCGCTCGCGACAGGCGTAGTTAGATATGGCATAGCTGAGGATGAGAGACCACTGAGTTTTTCGGACGTGGTGGATCGGTGGCAGACGAAGGCGTTCGCAGGGTGGTTCAACAAGCTATTGGCATCATTTCAGCACAGCGCCTTTTTTTGGGAGTGCCGTCCGGTCTCGATGTCTGACGCTGACGAGCCGTTCGAGTTTGTGCTTTTGCGGGCTCGAGCTCTTGACAGCGTATCGGCCGAGTCGGGAGCTTTTCGGGAGCACTTCGAAAGAGCAGGTGAGTCGACCGTGCTGGTCTTTCCGAATTTGGGTCGGGATGCGACGCTTGTCGTTCCAACTCCCGCGGGTCCACAGCACTCGTATGCCCATCTCGCCGCGTTCACCCGCAATGCCCCGAATCACCAACAGGTCGCCCTTTGGAATACGGTTGGAAGGCAGGCGGCGGGGTCAATAACGGAGGCGCCACTTTGGCTCAGCACTTGCGGTCTCGGCGTATACTGGCTGCATGTCAGGCTCGACTCCTGGCCCAAGTACTATCAGTTTCGCGAATACAGAAACGTGATCCGGCAACCATGACAGAGCCTGAATCTAAGCTCAGCCTTTGGATGACCGCTGTGTCTCGTGGGGACGTTGCGGAAGTGCGCGCTCTCTTCAACCGTCATCCAGAGCTCGCAGAGCACGTCAACGAACCGCTGTTTGCGTTTGACAGTCCTGCCCTGTTTGCATGCCGGGACAACCTCGAGCTCGTCGACCTGCTGATCGAGCACGGTGCGGATCTCAACAAGAAGACTGATTGGTGGGCAGGCGGATTCGGGATAATCGAAGGGGTTGACGCGTCGATCGCCCGCCCGCTCATCGAGCGGGGCGCGATTGTCGACATCTGGGCCGCCGTCGCTCTTGACGATCTGGAGCGGGTTGAGGAGCTGTTGGATGGAGACCCTGGTCTCGTTCGCGCCCGAGGTGGTGATGGCAAACACCCCATCCACTATGCTGCGAGCCCGAAGATGGTGGACCTGCTAGTCGACCGCGGTGCCGACGTCAATGCGAAAGACATCGACCACGAGTCGGCGCCGGTTCAGTACCTCGTAAACAACGAGCCCGTTGTGCGGCGCCTGCTCGAATACGGAGCAGCCCCTGATATCTTTCTTGCCGCAGCGCTCGGTGATGTCAAGATGGCAAAGCATTGTCTTGCACTTGACCCGAGCGCTCTGGAAGCGAGACTTGGTTCGGACGGCTGGGAGGGCCACATCTACAACTGGACTCTTGATCACGATCTTACCCCGCATGACGTAGCGCTTGAGAGGGGCCATACGTCGGTCCTCGAGATGCTGCTCGCGCACAGCTCGTCGGAGCGCCGGCTGGCATTCGCAGCATGGCAGGGCGATGAGCCCGCAGTTCTTGAGCTCGTTCGTACGAATCCCGATATCATCGATCGTTTGATGCGCCTGGAGCCAGCTATGATGGCGCAGGCCGCGTGGTGGTACCGCCCCGATGCCGTTCGCATGCTGATCGACTTGGGATTCGATCCGCATCTGACCGGAGTTCACGAATCAACACCCCTGGACCGCGCGGCTTTTCACGGTTACTCAGACATAATCGAGATCTTGTTGGACGCGGATCCGGAACCGCCCGTTTCGCTTCGAAACGAATTCGGAGGGACACCGCTCAGTACCTGCGTGTACGGCTCGATCAACGGCTGGGACACCGGCCATCCTCGGGACCATGTTGCGTCGGCGCGACTTTTGATTGAAGCCGGCTGCAGCTTCTCGAGCGCGTGGCTTCCGACCGGAAATGACGAGATAGATGCGTTGCTGGAGGGCTATCTTCGAGGGTAAAGTGTGTCCTGTCCGGCTCTCGCAATGCGTGTGCTTCGGCTAGGTCCTCATCGTGCAAGACATTCGCCCGCACAGTGTGTTACTACGGACCAGAATAGGACAGCCTGGAAATACGATGCTTCGATATTCCGTCAGACTTCTCCGCGTCGCGATCCTGGTACTTGCTTTCGCAAGCTCTGGATGTACCTCGGCGACCGATGAACCGGCCCGAAGAAGTGGGGGTGCCCTCGGTTTCGGCGTAGTCGAGGCCACGATCGCCGACCTGCAATCTGCGATCAAAGATGGTAAACTGACTTGTGCTGACGTGGTCCAGATGTACCTCGATCGTATCGCGGTGTACGACTCGTCTACCGGAGTGAACGCGATAACCGTTGTCAATCCGAATGCATTGGGCCGCGCCGATGAAATCGACGCAGCGTTGGCCAAAGGCGAACAGGTTGGTCCGCTTTTCTGTGCTCCGATTCTCGTTAAAGACAACTTCGACACCCACGACCTGCCGACTACGGGAGGTTCCATCACATTACTGGGGAGTCAGCCACCCGACGATGCTTTCATGGTGCGCAGACTGCGCGAAGCGGATGCGATCGTTCTGGCCAAGACCAACATGGCTGAGTGGGCTTTCAGTCCGCGGCGCACCGTGAGCTCGTCGTACGGAACCACGGCGAATGCTTACGATGTGAGCCGTGTCCCTGCAGGCTCCAGTGGCGGCACGGCGTCGGGTGTCGCCGCAAGTTTCGGCGTGGCCGGACTTGGATCCGACACGGGTAACTCGATCCGTGGCCCCTCGTCGCACCTCGCGCTATTCGGAATCCGATCGACGATTGGGCTCACCAGTCGAGACGGTGTTATCCCTCTATCTTACGACCGAGACATTGCGGGCCCGATGACCCGGACAGTGGAGGACGGTGCCCGCATCTTTGATGTCATCGCCGGCTACGACCCGGCGGATCCCATCACCGAAGAAGGGCGTGGCCTGAGAGAGAGCGACTACACCAGCCGCCTTCGAAAGGACGGCCTCCTCGGTGCGCGCATCGGTATTGTTCGAGAGCTTGTCGATCCGCAGGAGACAGATAAGGAAATCGTTGCGCTCTTCGAACTGGCAATAGACGACCTGAGAAACGCCGGCGCGACGATCGTCGACCCGTTCGTTTTTCCCGAGATGGGAGAGCACCTTGCGGCCGACAACTACTGCCCTCGCTTTCGTTACGACATGAAACAGTATCTGGCCTCGCTTGGTGACGAAGCCCCAATTTCTGACGTCAAGGAGGCGTATGACAGCGGTCGCTTTGCGGCATATGCCAAGCCGATGTTCGATTTCTATATGGAGTACCCGGGAGACCGGCCACCCGAGATGTGGGACCCGCCCTGCCCCACTTACCTCGAACATCCAGGTAGGCGAGAGTTCCACGACGCGTTGTTAGGCGCGATGAACGCAAACGACGTAAACGCCATCGTATATCCGAGCTGGACCAGCATCCCTGCGCCGCTCGATCGGGCGCGGGAGGAGTATCGTGGCGACAACAGCCAACTGATCGCGCCGGACACGGGGATGCCAGCCGTTACAATACCCATGGGTTTCACGCGCGACAAGTGGCCTGCGGGGCTACAGTTTGTGGCAAGGCGCTTTGAGGACGGACTGCTCATCCAGTACGCGTACGCGTTCGAGCAGTCGACGCAGCATCGGCGCCCGCCGTCTGGCTTTCCACCGATCCAGAATGAGTGAGCTAGTGATGAACGGACGTTCCGGTTTCGTGCGGGAAGTTCGGCGGTCAACGCGTCAACCGAGACCCGCTTTAGTCGACACAAAAGTCAATCGAGAAACAGATTGGCAATCTGATTGGCTAGTGGCGCTACATCAGGTTCACTCCGGTTAGTCAGTATGATCACAGTCACCCGGTCATTCGTAAAGCGCTGAATAACATTTCTAAAGCCGCTGGTACTTCCCGTGTGGTGAACTCTCTTTCGCCCTTCCCATTCATCGATGCGGAATCCGTAACCGTAGTTCTCCATGCCGGGCGTCATCATCTCGTCGAGCACGCGTTGGGGGATCAGGCTTTCATGGTATAGGGCTTCGTCCCAGCGTGCCAGGTCCAGCACCGACGAGTAGATGCCGCCGTCGCCAAGAACGGCGCTTGTGAGACTCTGATCGGAAAAGGTGATGTCGTCCCCATCAACCTTGTAGCCGAAAGCGCGATGAGGAACGGTGTTTACGCCGTTGACATAGGCGACGGTGTTGTTCATGCCAACAGGCTCGAAGATGTTCTCGCGAAGGAATTCCGGAAACGACATGCCCGACCGCTTCTCGACGATCATCGCGAGGACAGCATATCCCGTGTTGCTGTAGCGGTACTGTGAGCCCGGCGGGAAGTACGTGCTGTCTGCCTGCAACATCATCTGGAGTACGTCGCTATCGAGCACCTGAACGGTAGCTGTGTCTGGAATCTGCGACTCGTAGTCCAGAAGTCCCGATGTATGGCGGAGCAGATGATGGATCGTTATCGGTTCGGCGTACGATGGCATCTCCTGGAAGACGCTCGCAAGACTCTCCTCCAAGGAGAGAGCGCCGCGCTCTACCAGGATCAGGATCGCCATCGCCGTGAACTGCTTGGTAACGGAGGCGAGTCGAAAGTTGGTCTCAGGGCGGACGGGTAGCTCGCTTTCGAGATTGGCGAGGCCGTATGTCTTCAGAAGAGCCGTCTGACCCTTGTGCAAGACCATGACCGCCGCACCGGGCCGATCCCCGGAGTAGGAGGCAAACAGGCTGTCGATCTCTTTCTCCTTCGAGGTGCATCCTGACGAAATCACGATCATTAGTAGAACGCGGATGATTTGACGTGCATTCAATAAGATCACAGCTTTTCTTTTGGAGGTGTTCTCCCGCAGGGGGGTGTGCCGTCTGATACGCAATTTACAGAAATGAACAATCCATCAGTAGATGACTTGCGGGACTGCCTCGCTGCGGCGGGGCGAGCTCACCATGATTACGAGCAGAAAGTGTTGAAGGGCGTACGAGACGAACTTTGGTCCGGCTTCTATGCCGCTTATGTTCTCGGGAGGTTCGGCGACTTCCTTCCGGCAAGCCGGCTCAGCCAGTTGCTGAAGGAAGCTCCCTCGAATGGCGACTGGTCGGGGGCAGCGGCAGGATACGTCGTGCGGGTAATTGAGGCCTCAGAGTGAGGTTGATGGATTCATGAAAGTTCTTCTCGTGGTCATGCTTACGTTCGGTGGGCTGGAAAGCGCGCCGGCCCTCGCGTCTGTAGACCACGGCGGTGCTGCACAGGCAGATAGTGTCTGTGCTACGTTTCTCGCGAACGCGGGCTTTCTTCTGGCCGGGTTCGAGGAGGCGGTACTCATCGACGCCTTCGTGACCGAGCCGTACTCGATGTATGGCTCCGTTACGCCACAGCATGCCGAAGCGCTCAGGCAGGGGAACGCGCCGTTCGATGATGTGGCGGTCACACTTGCCAGCCACGTGCATGATGACCACTTCCAGGCCGCTCCGGCGGCCGAGTTCTTGAATGCGGCTCGCGGCGCGCAGCTCTTGTCGACACCGCAGGTGATCGAGAAGTTGAAGTCGGCTCGTGCGGCCGTCGACTCGGCAATGGCGCGCGCCTTGGTGATGTGGCCAGAGACCGGCCGCGGCAGCTTCTCGCATGGTGCCGTTCAAATACAGTTCCTCCCGATGCGGCACACAAATAGGCGGAATTACAATGTCCAGAAT
>JAHHLP010000166.1 GCA_018679295.1 Rhodothermia bacterium | reverse complement strand
GGTTTATCGATACGCCTGTCAAGCGATACTCCTCTGGAATGAGGGTCAGACTTGCGTTCTCGGTAGCAGCCCATCTTGATCCCGAAATCCTGCTGGTAGATGAGGTGCTTGCGGTTGGCGACGTCGCCTTTCAGAAGAAATGTCTTGGAAAGATGGATAGCGTGGCGAAAGGCGGACGCACAGTCGTGTTCGTGAGCCACAACATGTCGATGGTGCAGTCTCTCTGTCAGCGGGGGGTCCTGATGCAGGACGGGTCCGTCGTCTTCGACGGCGCGGTTGAGGATACAATTGGTGAGTATATGAAGTCGGCCAAGGTGACCGCCGAGGCCAGTCTCGAGGCGAGAACCGATCGTGAAGGCGGTGAGGAGTTCCGTTTCAGCAGCGTCGAGTTTCTCGACCCTACCACAGCATCGAAACTGGACGTCATCGTATCCGGACAGCCTGTCTTAATTAAGATCGGCTACACCGTCTCTTCACAATCCAACTTCGATCAATTTAAAGCTATTATTACGTTCTATAATGCAGCCGGGTCGTACATGTTTGCCTGCTCCAATGAGTTCGTGGGCAAGAAGGTTAACATTGAGGATAGTGGGGGAGCTACATACTGCTATGTGCCGAAATGGCCGCTCGACCGTGGCGAGTTCCACTATGAGTTGTTCGCGTCTAACGGTAAGGGCAACCGGCTTGACTTTATAAAGGAAGCGGGGTTTGTCGATGTAAGGCTGGGAGACTACTACAGAAAGGGAATCGTAAAAACAGTAGTCAAGCAGCAAGGTATGTTCATCGACTTCGATTGGTTTGATGAAGACGAAGTTGCGGTAGTCCAGTAATGCAGGTTACAGTCGATACAGGGAAGGCCGGCTATCCTGTCTCTGCAGACAAAGAGAGGCCCAGGGAAAGCGTTGAATTGCCATCCCTGCGGCAACTCATCAAGGAGGATTTTGCTGCTTGTGGTAGTGACTGGACGAAACCCGGCTTTAGGGCGCTGGCCAACTACCGTCTTGGTCATTGGGCCATGGCGCGCCGGAAGCGTTATAGAATCCTGCTAATGCTGCTCTACCGGCCCGTTTCGCGGTACGTCCGAAATCACTATGGAATAGAAATAAGTCCCAAGGCGCATATTGGCCGACGCTGCAAAATTGCCCACCAGCATGGAATTACCATTCACCCACTCGCGACGATCGGCGACGACTGCCTCATTGAACACATGGTTACAATTGGTGCCGCCAAAGAGGGACGTCAGCGACCGACCATTGGAGATCGCGTGAACGTGGGCGTCGGTGCCGTCGTTATTGGAAGCATCCGTGTCGGAAATGATGTCCGAATAGGTCCCAACTCTGTTATAATGATGAACGTACCTGACGGTGCTACCGTATTTGGTAATCCCGCTAGGATTTTACCTTCCCAGGCGAAAAAATAGCGACAGCGGGTTATTAGACGTCGCGATCATGCTCGGCGTGTAGGCCTTTTGATATGGTTTGTTCGAACTGCAGAATTATTGGTCATGAGTAGAGCGAAGGAGAAAGCGAATTCGGAGGATGCGGAAGACCTCTTAAGAAGGGCAGATGCTACGGAGAATCCGCCGGCAGACCTGTGTCGGCAAATCGCCTCAGCCTACCTGCAAGACTCAGATCACGAGGGGGCCTATAAGTGGTTCAGGAGGTCGCTTAGCTCATCTCTAGAGTTCATTGATTGGCAGGCGGCAACGCAATTGCTGAGACGGATTGACCGCGCGAAGGCTCCGTTTCGTCGCAAGGCTCATGTCGCTCTTCTCGGAAGCTCTACCGTTGTACACCTCAGAGCGCTTCTTGAGACGGCAGCCGCGACAATTGGACTTGACCTCGAGGTGTCTGAGGCCCCGTACGGAGCGTTTGCGCAGGAAATCCTGGATCCGGATAGTACCCTGTTCGCGACTAATCCAGATTTTGTTTTGTTGGCCGTCGATCGCTCGGCACTTAACCTAGCGTCTTTTTCGGAGGACGCAGATACCGAGATTCAGCGGGAGATCGACCGCTGGACAGCCCTGTGGTCCAAGATCAGCGAGCGTTGCTCGGCGCAGATCCTACAGTTCAACTTCGTACAGCCGCCTGTTGAGCCGCTTGGACACTTGGCGGCACGAAGCGCCGGCAGCCAGTCGGCCATGATCAGGCAGCTCAACCATCGCCTCGGACTTGCCGCCGGAGAGGAAGTGATCATCGTCGACTGTGCCCGGCTGTCGGAGCGTGTCGGCGTCGATCAATGGTTTGATGCACGCTACTGGCATGTGGCTAAGGAGTCTGTGGCTCCAAAATACCTTCCGTTTCTCGCACGAAACGTAATCGGTCTGGTTGGTGCCGCGGCCGGACTGAATCGAAAATGTATTGTTCTAGATCTAGACAACACACTCTGGGGTGGCGTTGTTGGGGAAGACGGCATCGAAGGAATTCAGATCGGGTCCGGACCCGAAGGCGAGGCATACCTGGAATTCCAAGAGTATTTGCGGCAGCTCAAGTCCAAAGGGATCATCCTAGCTGTCTGTTCAAAGAACAATGAAGGCGACGCGAAGCTTCCATTCCAGGCTCACCCCGAGATGCGCCTCACTTTGGATGACTTCGCGATGTTTGTGGCCAATTGGGAAAACAAGGCGGACAACATTAGGCAGATTTCACAGGCGCTTTCGCTCGGTCTGGACTCATTTGTGTTCATCGACGATAGTCCCGTGGAGCGCCAGCTTGTACGTAGCGCGCTACCTGAGGTCGATGTGTTGTTCCTTCCTGAGGACCCTAGTAACTATGTAAATACGCTCGATGCCTACGTAGGGCTGGAGACGCTGTCTTTGACGCCTGAGGATACGCGGCGAACTGCTCAATATCGGGCTCGGGCCGACGCAGCGTTGCTCAGAAGCTCGGTTCAGTCGCTGGAAGAATTTCAGGAGTCCCTGGAAATGACTGCGGTCATCTCACCGTTCAACGAGATCGACTTACCGCGGATAGTCCAACTTCTTGGCAAGACGAATCAGTTGAACATGACTACGCGTCGGCACAGTCTATCACGCGTACGTTCGCTGATGGAGTCGAAGGGCAGCCTGCACTTTTCGGTTCGGCTGCGCGACAAGTTTACCGATCATGGTCTTGTTGGTATTGTGATCGGCCAAAAAGAGGCCAATATCCTCGAAATTGATTCTTTCCTCATGAGTTGCCGCGTCATTGGACGAACCGTCGAATCCATGATGCTTTCGGAGACGTGCCGGCGGGCGAGGGATCAGGGTTTCACGACGATCCGGGGCGTTTTCATCCCGACCGCAAAAAACCGCCCGGCCTCAGAAATATTCGCAAATCACGGTTTTACGCATGTCCACACGGATGAGGACGGTCGCGAGCTTTGGGAATACGATCTTGGGGATGGAGACATAGAGAACCGATTTATTGAGATCGAACTAATGAAATCTGAACAGCTGTCGACAGTAGAGTAATGAGCATATACCGAGAGTTGGAAAAAATCTTTGAAACGGTGATCAGTGACGGCCCCGTGGAGCTAACGGCCGAGACTCAATCTGCCGATGTCCCAGGATGGGACTCGGTCGCGCACATCAACTTGATGGTGAGCATTGAACAGGCATTCGGCGTCACCTTTGCGAGCGCCGAGATGGCGTCGTTCCAGCGCGTTGGTGATCTCGTCGAGTGCCTGGAGAGAAAGGGCGTCAGTGTATCCAATTAGTGTCGACAAGTCCGCCGCGTCACTTACTTGCCTGAGGCCGCGTGCCGTAATGAAGTACATCGGCTTGATAATATTCGTTATGCCTCTTGCAGTCGCATGCTCGGATAATGACGGTCGCAGCGAATGGATCTCGCATCCGCCATCTGCGGCAGGGGAGTTGTTGTTCCGTTCGGGATTTGAAGGGTCGGTGGCGGTCTCTTCCGACCTGAGCAGGCTAGTCGGCTACGATTCGACCACGGGTCATTCCTGGGAGAAACTTCCCGAGTGGGTGGACGAGGCGAAGTTTACGTATGTCGTCGCCGACTCGAGCGACCTCGATGTCCATGTGGGCACGCGATTAGTCCGCATGATGGGTCCGGACGGCAACGAGAATACCGTGCTCGAGCTAACGAATAGGCAGAACGATCCGAATACCCGCGCCACCAGCCGTAACGAACTCTCGTTCTTCTCCAAGTCTAACGAGCAAGGCTTTGGCGAGGGGTTCGTCCGCTACTACACGCGACTACAAGATGACCTCTTTGAACAGTTGCCCGATTCATTGGAGGCGGGTCTTTTCTATCTGATGGAATGGAAGGACCAGCCAATCATCGAGGCAAGTCAAGCGGCCGGGTGGAGCAGCTTCAGAGTAAACGTTGGTATCAGCCGCGATTCCGACAACGATCAGTTCTACTGGGTTGCGACTGGGCGCGAAGCGCAACCGGATCTTCGGACTGAGTGGCAGGCAAGAAACGGTCGCGTACCCGTAGTCGCGGGCGAATGGTTTCTTGTAGAGGCCTATCTGCGAAAGGACCCGGAACTCGGACGTGTTTTCTTCGCCATTGACGGTGAGGAGGTGTTTGATCTCAGTGTTCGAACATCACATTCCGAGAATCCGCAGAGGTTAAGGTTCTGGTCGATGTTCAAACTCTACCACAACGACAAATGGCTGACCCGAGGGCCGACCAGACAGTGGTTTGATGACCTGGAGATCTGGAGCGGATTTCCCCCAGGTTATCCGTTTCGGAAAGACGTACGACCATAGACAGGACGGCAGCCCAGGCAGCCAAGCGTTTACGATAACAGGCAAGACGAGCAGATGAAAGCAGTAATACTGGCGGGCGGGTTTGGTACTCGTCTTTCGGAGGAAACGGGAGTAAAGCCAAAGCCTATGGTAGAGATCGGGGAGTACCCGATAATTTGGCACATAATGAAGATTTTCTCTGCGTTTGGGGTGAACGACTTTGTCATATGC
>JAHHLP010000448.1 GCA_018679295.1 Rhodothermia bacterium | reverse complement strand
CGCAACCTTCGCCTTGGTTACGGCAACAAGAAGGATGTCGATGTTGGACCGCTCATCAACAGAACCGCTCTTACGAAGGTTTTGAGCTACATAGAGATAGGCACGAAGGAAGGCGCCCGCCTGGTCTGTGGCGGAAAGCGGGCAACCGGCGGCGGCCTGGATGATGGATACTTTTTCGAGCCCACGATCCTTGTGGACGTAACGCGTCACATGCGTGTTGCCCGGGAGGAAATTTTTGGGCCGGTTTTGTCCGTGCTCAAGGTCGCTTCCTACGGCGAGGCGATCGATGTCGCGAATGATGTCCAGTACGGACTTTCTTCTTCTATCTACACGGCGGATGTAGCTACTGCTTTCCGGGCGATGCACGACATCGACGCGGGCATCACGTATGTCAACGGGCCCACGATCGGAGCGGAGGCGCACATGCCGTTCGGTGGGGTAAAGTCGACGGGCAACGGCCATCGGGAAGGAGGCTGGGAGGTTTTCGACTTCTATACGGAGACAAAGACCGTCTACGTCGACTATTCGGGCACGCTCCAGAGGGCGCAGATCGACCACGTGTGATGAGGGCGACGGACCGGCGATTCGCGCGCCCTCCAGATGATCATTAGCTGTTGACGGCTCACCGCGGTAAACTTTGCGTAAAGGCGAACGAATATCACACTTCGAGATCCTCGATAAGCTCGGGGGCGGCGGCATCGGCCTCGTCTACAAAGCGCGGGATATCGAGCTTGATCGAACGGTAGCACACAAGATTCTCCCACCGCACTTGAGTACGGACGAGAGCGCACAGGAGCGGTTCATGCAGGAAGCACGCGCCGCGTCGTCGCTTGATCACCCGAATATTTGCACCATCCACGAGATCGGCCGGACTGACGAGGGCGAGATTTTCATTGCCATGGCATTCTACGCCGGTCGCACGCTCAAGAGCGTGTTCGAGGATGGGCTGGTGAATACCGATCAAGCCGGCCGGATCACGCGGCAGATCGCCGCAGGACTTACAAGCGCTCACGAGGCCGGGATCACCCATCGGGACATCAAGCCGGCGAACATCATTGTGACCGACCGCGGGACCGTCAAGATCCTCGACTTCGGGCTCGCGAAACTAGCCGAGGGGGCAGATCTGACCAGCGAAGGCAGCACGCTAGGAACGGCCGCCTACATGAGTCCGGAGCAAGCGCGCGGCGACGAGGTAGACCATCGTACGGACCTCTGGTCTCTGGGAGTCGTCGCCTACGAGATGCTTGCCGGCAGGAAACCCTTCGCGGGCGATTACGAGCAAGCTGCCGTGTACTCGATTCTGAATGAGCAGCCGGACGAATTGCCGGATGGCGTTCCCGGCGAACTCCGAGACGTGATAAGCGATCTGCTCACGAAAGACGCGGCTGCTCGCATTGCGAGCGCGAGCGAGGTCGAAGCACGTCTCGAGAGCTACGGCGGCGACTCGACCGTCACGTCAGTGTCAAATGTCACACAGATCAGTCGAAGGACACGAGCGGTGCTCCCTTCATCCCTTTCGAGGAAGCGGGTGATGACCGTCCTCGTTGGCGTCGTGGCGATTGCTGCGGTCCTCTTCGTCATCTCTCTCGCAGGAGAGGGCGGCGAAGATCCGATCATGGCAGGTCCCGAGTCCTCGGGCCCTTCGCTGGCCGTCATGTACTTCGAGAACCAGACTCCCGAGGAGAATCTCGAACGCGTCCTGGTGGATATGTTGACTACGAATCTGGCGCGCTATGACAATGTGAATGTCATGAGCAGCCAGCGCCTGTTCGACATTCTCAAGCAACTTGGGAAGCAGGATATCGAGTTTGTTGATCGCAGCGTTGCCACGGAAGTCGCTGAGAAGGGCCGTATCCAGACGATGGTTATGGGTAGCATCGTCCAGCTCGGCAATCAGATCCGCATCAACGCGCAACTCACCGATGTCAAGAGCGGCAGCATACTGGCGTCCGTAACCGAGAGCGGCGAATCGGTCGATGACGTATTCGCGATGGTAGATCGGCTTACGGAACGCATCGGCAGCGAGCTTTCCTTTGATACTGAGCTTGCGGCGGTTCGGATAGCAGACGTAACGACGGGCTCGCTGTCGGCATACCGACTGTTTGTTGAAGGTAGAGAGGCCGAGTCCAACTGGGCTTTCGCGGATGCCGTCGAGCGGTATCAGGCCGCTGTGGCGGAAGACTCAACCTTTGCGATGGCATACGGCCGACTTGCAGGCGCACAGTCGTTGCTCGATTTCTTTCGCACTGGAGCCTGGGCATCTTCGGCGACAACGAAATCCGCGATTGCAGCAGCTCGTCGGCATGCGGCTCGTGCGACTGACCTGGAGCGCCGGCTTCTTGCGGTCTGGATTGCTACGTGGGACGGTGACGCCGAGCGAGCCGACAGTCTGGCGGGTAGTCTTCTGGAGAAGTATCCGCAAGAGAAGGACGTTGTGCTGGCGGCGGCGGAGGCGAAAATTGTCTCGAGCGATCCAAGGGGTGCAGCAGACCTGTTCGAAAGAGCCATCGAGTTGGATCCGACGGCCGAAAACGTGTACAACCAGATCGGCTATCTGTTCGCCGGTCTCGGTGAGTACGACCGCGCCCTTTCCGCTATCAGAAAGTACCGGTCTCTCAAGCCGGACGTG
>JAHHLP010000486.1 GCA_018679295.1 Rhodothermia bacterium | reverse complement strand
ACGTTGTCGCCGGTTTCGTGATCGAGAAATAGATCGGCCGAAAGCTGCACAAAGCGCAGGTGCCGCCGCACATCGCCATCGAAGACAGCCACTGAGCCGTTCGTCATGTAGGCGACCTTGACGTCATTGTCGTTCTGTACGAGCTTGTGCAGCATCCCCCCCATCGAGATCACGTCGTCGTCGGGGTGCGGGCTGAACACAACCACCTTCTCTTGTGCAGGAAGGTCTTTCGCATACCTGATACGCAGCCGCAGGTCCTCGAACACTACCCGACATAGATCGTCGACATTCTTGTGTGCGTGTGCCAAGCCGTGAAGGTGATTTCTGTGGAAGTCAGACGCCTCGAGGCTCAAAATCGACTTGCCCACCTTCTCAGAAAGCCAGATGACCGCCTTCTTCGACATCTGTCGGTCCCAGTCTACCGACTTGACAAGCCACGGGGTCTTGATGCGCGTTAGTTCTCCCGCCGCGGCGCGGTCCAGATAGAATGTCGTGTTAGGGTGCATCTGCAGATAGGTCGCAGACACATCTGTGCTAAGGTCTTCCTCGACGGCCCGCCTGATGATCGGAGCTTTGTGTTCTCCGGTAGCCATCAGGATGATTTCGCGAGCCTCCAGTATCGTACCGACTCCCATCGTGATGGCTTCTCTCGGTACGTACTTCTCCTCGAAGAAGTCGCTGGCCGCATCCTTGCGCGTTATCTCGTCGAGGACAATCAGACGCGTGCGGTCCTCGATCTCGGAGCCCGGCTCGTTAAAACCGATGTGGCCGCTACGACCGATGCCGAGGAGCAGAAGGTCGATCCCGCCGACCTTCTTGATTCTGCGCTCGTATTCCGCGCAATGCCCTTCAACCTCGTCGTACGGGATATCCCCACTCGGAATATTAATGTTGCCTTCCGGGATGTTGACGTGATCAAAGAGATTCTCCTGCATGAAGCGCCGATAGCTCTGCAGGCTGTCTGGCTTCATGGGATAGTACTCGTCAAGATTGAACGTGACCACTTGCGAGAGATCGAGTCCCTCCTCGCGGTGCATCCTGATGAGTTCGTGGTACACACCGATGGGCGTTGAGCCGGTCGGAAGGCCTAGAACGGCCTGATCGCCTACTGCTGCCTTCGCCTCGATAAGATTCTGTATTCTGCGCGCTGCCTGCCTCGCCATGTCGGTCGAGTCATCGAAGATGAGAACAGGTACACGCTCGAGATACTCACCGGGAGACGGCGGCAACGGCAGTGGACTCTTGGTGGCGGTTGGCTCTCGACTTGTACTCATGGAGGTCACCGTACGGCACAATGGGTGAATCAATATGAATAGTGAGGATTTCCATTCAAAGCAACATAATTCTTTTGTCTCGAACGTTATCCATGCTTGTAAGTATAGCGTCTACGAGTCGGCGTTCTGTATGATACATTTCTACTGAGCGACAGAACACCGTCAGTAATTGCCGAGCCCCCACCGAATCAGCAAATATGCCGTCGTGTCTTCGATTTAGCGTTACGGCCCTTCGCAGGCCCACCGCTATCGGTTTGATCTGCCGAACCCTGTGGGCAGCGTTTCTCCTCACTGCCGCTGCGGTGCCGGCCGCTTCGCAGATTCCTTATATCGTTGAAGGCGACCCCGAACTCCTTGTGGGCGCACCAGGAACGTTTGCAATGAACGGGCGGTGGTCAACGGATGCCCGCAGCCCCCTGATCGCGTATACCTCGGAGAACTACCGGGGGCTGTGGATCACGAATACGGAAACCAATGTCACAAGGCAGGTCACGGCAGAGCGCGCGGCCGGCTTCGGTTACAAGTGGTCGCGTGACGGCTCCGTGATTCTGGCACGGGTCGCCGAGTTCGACGGCGCCCGCCGACGGGACGCACTCGCCCTCTTTTCAACCGACTCGACGGGTTCGCTTCAGTTAAGCACTCCCTCGCCGCGAATACGATCGTTACCGGAATGGACTTCTGGCAATGACGCGATCGTAGTTCTGGATAGAGACAAGGCTACGCGCATCCCCAGTCCGCTTGTTGCCGGCAAGATGGGCGTCGAGCCATCCGAATCCTTCGTAGCCTCCGGGAACGCGGTGCTGCGTATCGGTCCAGACGGGTCCCGACAGGAACGCCTTACGTTTGACAGTGCGGTGCTCAACCTCACGATGTCGCCGGACTACGACCACCTTGCATTCGAGGTGCTAGGCGGTGATTTGTACGTCGCGCGCAGCGATGGCACCAGCCTCGTAAGCCTGGGCCATGGTAGCCGGCCGGCATGGTCCCCCGACGGCCGCTTTGTCGTCTTCATGAAGACAAACGACAACGGACATGAGATTACATCGTCGGAGCTTATGATCGGATCGGCCGAGGGAGAAGTCTTGCAGCTGACCAACACGGCCAACGTCCACGAAATGAATCCGTCGTGGTCGGCTGACGGCACCCGTATTTCGTATGACTTCGATGGGCGAATCTTCGCGCTTTCGATTGAGGAGAACTGAACCGTGAACGTATCGACAATGAAGTTTGCGGCTTTTCTTTTCGCCGTCTCGGTCGCCGGCGGGCTTATGGTGACTGAGTCTCAGGCCCAGGTCACCGGACTTGCTGGCTGGGACATCTTCCTGGACCCCGGCCACAGCCAGAGGGAAAACGTGGGCGTGTTCGGATACTCCGAAGCGGAAAAGAACGTGCGCGTGGGGCTCGCGCTTCGAGACATGCTCCTTGAGACCACGGACATCGACACCGTCTACATGTCGCGCACCAATGATTTTCAGCAGGTGAGCCTGACGCAGCGCTCGGACCTCGCTAATCAGATTGGCGCAACCTGGTTTCATTCCATTCATTCCGACGCAGGATCGCCAACCGTCAATTCGACGCTCATGCTCTGGGGACAGAATGGAGACGGAACCGAGAAGGTACCTAACGGCGGCCAGGCCATGAGCAGCTACATGATCGAGCGCTTGACGCGAGGCATGCGCACCACAAGCCGGGGGTCTATCGGCGATTGCTCCTTCTACGGCTGCTCCTTCTCCAGCGGTCCGTGGTTGTCGGTCAATCGGCGCACGTCGATGCCGTCCGAGTTGAGCGAGTCCGGGTTTCATACCAACCCGACCCAGAATCAGCGCAACATGAACGCGGACTGGAAGGTGCTTGAGGCCAAGACCTTCTACTGGGCCATACTGGATTTCCATGGCCTGGCCAGACCGGCCGAGCGAATTGTCACGGGCATCGTGTCGGACTTCGAATCCGAGAAGCCGATCAACGGTGCGACTGTAGCCATTGGTGATACGACCTACACCACCGACACCTTCGAGTCGTTGTTCAATCGCTATTCGTCAGACCCGGAGAAACTTTCCAACGGCGTCTACTACCTCGACGACTTGCCGGAAGGTACACTCGATATTACCGTTACGGCGGACGGCTATCGGCCCTTCGAAAGTCAGATCACACCAGTCGACTCCTTTTTCACCTTTGTAGACGTCGCTCTGATTTCGGCGCTGCCCCCGGTTGTAGTTGAGACCATTCCGGCGCAGGCGGACACGTCGTTCCGGATTCTGGATGACATCTTCATTGAGTTCAGTCGACCGATGGACCAGTCATCCGTGGAAACCGCGTTTGCGATCAACCCCGACCTTCCCGGAACTCTTGCATGGCCTGATAGCCGAACACTGAAGTTCATCCCGGACAGCCTCCCACCCGAGACAGACGTGAGCATCACGATTGCTGGAACCGCATCCGGGCAATTCGGAGACCTTCTGGACGGCAACGGTGACGGAACCGCAGGCGATGCATTTGCGCTCGCATTTCGCACCGGACCACCTGACGCACTCGCACCAAGGATTCTCACATCAAGACCGGTACACAACTCGGTAGACAATGATCGACAACCCGTCATTACCGTGCAGTACGACGAGCGCCTTATTGAGGACTCCGTGCAGCCCGGTCGTTTTCGATTAACCCCGTCCGCCGGCGGGTCGAGCATTTCCGGCTTCCTCCGGCACCATGTGGTCAGGGACCAAAGCGTCGTGCAGTTCTTCCCTCTAAGCCCGCTCGAGGGAGACGTTCTATATCGGTTCGATATTGATCCGGGCGTCTCAGACGAATTTGGCAATATTGAGGAGAACCCAAAGAGGTTTTTCTTCCGGACCCGTCTCGAATCGCAGATCCCTTTCGCCATAATTGACGATTTCGAGGCCGACGTGGAAAGCAACTGGTGGGTGCCGCAACAGAGCGGAACAACGACGGGAATCGTAACTGATTCTACGGGGCGCTCGGTGGAGTCCATGATAACCATACCCTGGAACGGTACGTCCGCGTTTAGAATTGACTACGGTTGGGACGAATCGTCTTCTACCTGGCTCATCAGAGAGTTCTTGCTCCAGGGCCCCCCAAAAGCCGTGACCTTCGATGGCCGGTACGTACTATCGGCGCTGGTTTTTGGCGATGCGAGCGGCAACCTGTTGCGTTTCGCCGTAGACGATCGATTACCCGACACGGCAGCAGCCTATCATGAGGTAAGCCCGTGGTTTGAGATTGACTGGCGCGGCTGGAAGCGCGTCGAATGGGATATGTCGACCGGAGAAACAGGCACATGGATTGGCGACGGAAATCTGGACGGCACCCTACGGTTTGACAGCTTCCAGTTATCGCACGTAGCCGGCGCTGAACTTTATGGCAGCATCGTGATCGATGATCTCGAGCTGTATGTCATTGGCTCTCCTGTAGCTGTGGACGATTCCGAAGTGCCGGAGCAGCTCAAGCTGAGCCAGAATTATCCGAACCCGTTTAACCCGACGACCACCATCGCCTTCGAGTTGCCTGCCACCGGACAGACACGCCTAACCGTATTCGACATCATGGGACGCGAGATCGCCGTTCTCGTGGATGGCGTCCTGCAGGCTGGT
>JAHHLP010000049.1 GCA_018679295.1 Rhodothermia bacterium | reverse complement strand
GACGTCGGCTATCCCGGATGCATCTGTTGTGAGGGTATCGCTTGCGACAAACGACTGTCCTACACCGTGGCCTGAAGGGACACAATCAGGATTGCCGAAGTACTCGATGCGGTAAGACTGGTTGGGTCTGGAGTCGAGGCGTACCGCAAGGCTTCCGTCCGCGTTGACGCTCAACTCGGGAAAGTTCTGGTATCCGTTCGTACCCGTGTCGTCGTCGCCCGGATCATTCTCACTGACACCGTCCGGTGTCTCGTCAAAGTTGTTGTCGAGGTTAATCCCCAGTTCAACGTTGTCACGGATCTCGTTCCCAAGGATGCGGTTTCGCTCTATTAGGCCACCGCCTCCCCGCCACAAAAAGACGCCGTCCATTCCGTTGCCCGCTATGACGTTGCGATGGTCCGGATTATCCCCACCAATGAGATTGTCCTTGCTGTTAGAATCGATGTAAATACCGTGCTCCAGATTGCCCTGCAACACACCTGTTTCGGAGGTACCAATGAAGTTGCCGACAACCTGCACGGAGTCCCCGTCGATGTGAATTCCGTTCTTTCCGTTGAAGGCGATGACGTTGCGCCCGAAGCGCTCAGTCCGCGGCGCCCCCACCAAATGCGCATTGCTCTCGACAGTTATTCCGTTCTCGCCATTACCGAAATCATTCTCCCCGTCAAAATCGACCCCTACGAAATTCCCCTGGACGGTCACAGGGAAGATGGAACGGACAAAAACGCCGTCGAGACCGTTTCGGATGATCGCGTTGCCGTGGTCTGCTCCGAGCCCGCCGACAAGTACGGCAAACGAATTGGACACAAAGATGCCGTGCCCAAGGTTGTTGCCGACAATATTCCCTTGGATGATTGTGCTGTCCGCCCCGGACAGGCTGATTCCCGTTTGCGCGTTGGCCAGCACGGCATTCCTACCGTGGTAACCCCTTCTGATAGTCGTTCCGAGTGTATTGGTAACCTCGATCCCCCGCCCCTCGCCCATGCGAACGCCGGGAGCAAGCGGGCTGAACCCGACGAAGTTGCCGTCGAGCAGCGTGCCATCAACTCTCGAAATGAGCAGCGAAGAACTTGACTCGGAAGCGATGATGTTCTGGTTGACGACACTTGCGTTGAAACCGTTCGTCGTAATTGTCAGACGCCCACCCCTTTGATTGAGCGTATCGATCCGGCCGACGGTGCCGGTGCCGTCTGCTCGCACCCCCACCCGATTTGCAACGACAATCGCTTCAGGCTCCTCGATCCTCAGGTCTCCGGCTACAACGTTCTCTGTCACCAGCCCGTCAGGCGCATCCATGATGAGGTTGCGGCAAACGAAATTGCCCAATATGGCCGGCCCGTTGCCGGTTCGGTCCGTTCCAACGTAGTTATCACGAAACTCAAATCCTCCGTTGGCGCTGGAAGCCTGGATACAGCCGTTGATTGCCAGTCCCGAGATAACCGATCCTTTCACGGGTACGTTATCCTTCGAGCCACCATAGGGTATGTTTTGCGGTTGCTCGAACAGCACGCGCCCTTGGCTGTTGCCGAGTATGTCGACCGCTTCCGTGATGATGGAGAAGAAGCCCGCCGTCGCCGTTATCGTTCGAATGGAGAAATCGATAAGGTCGCGACCCGGATGCTCCTTCGACTCTTGGACGGCCGCCTGGAACGTGCACTCGCCGCTGGTCGTGGCGCAGAGACCGTCACCAAAGTTGGCATCCCACCCATCGCCATCGGCGTTTACAGTGAAGACCGATGCCGGCTTGGACGGCATTATCCAAGCGGAAGGCCTCGACAACATGCGCGTCAGATCACCTTTGGATCCGAAGCCGCCATCGGCCGTGAGCATTCCGTCATCTAGAGCGGACTCCAACACCAGCACCAGATCGTCGGCACCGTCTCCGTTCACTCGCTGCATGCCCAGATCGACAGGCACACCCGGAAGGCCGAACGTGACCGGGGGCGGTAGCGGGGAAGGGAGTTCGGTTTCCTCGAGCCGCGCCGGCATTCGCACAGGCAGGAAGCTTCTGTAATGCTCGGCATGGAGCAGATGAACCTGTTTTCGGTTGCGATCCAGGACGAGCAGGTCTGCACCCGGCAAGCTGGAAATGTTTGCGAATCGGAGTGCAGGCGGCGGCACCTTATCGCGTACTTCAAACCGGTAGTCCGAAAGGGTAGTCCTGTCCTCGATCGGCTCAGCCACGATGAGTCGACCACGTCCGTCGATCATGGCCAGCTCGTTCCGCGAATCGCCTATCAGATTACCTATCGCAACAGCGGAAACGCCGTCTTGCGAACGGTAACTGTATCCGGCCTTTGGTCGCCAATTAGCCCGCTCGTTGTTGACGACCGACCGATCTTCACCTCTGTATACAGTGACTCCGCTTCTTGAGGCAACCGCAAGATCGAACGCATAGTGGCCGTCGAGCTGCCCGATAGCGATGTCGAGCGGTGGTCCGTCGAGTTCGATGGAGACGGGGTCTTCCGTGAGCGCGCCGTCCCATCCCTCGAAGAGAACGATAGAGCCCTCTGACTGGCTATTAGCGACACCCACCACAATATCCGGATACCCGTCTTGTCGGTTGATCTCGCCCGTGCGAAGCGCGGTCACACGGCCCGGCAGAGAAATCTTGTGCTGGAACTGAAACCTTACTTCGGCGGCCCCGCCGGCCAACAGCGTCATTTCGCTCGCCGTCCGCGAAGCAGCAAGCAGGTCAATGTGGTTGTCACCGTCGAAATCACCCGCACTCATGAAGTCCGGCTCTGCATCGGCCTCAAACAGCTGCATCGTGGCAGACCATGGTCGAGCGTTCACATTGTGAGCGTCTGCAAGGATGTCCCCTCTCGACCGGTTCCCGTATCGGACTCCGATTATCCCTCGACCCTGGTATGCATAACCGATCACCAGATCGTTCCGATCGTCCCCGTCCAGATCCGATTCCACAACCGATTTGGCCGCGGCTCGCCCCGAGGCAACTGCCACCCTGAGGTCAAGTGGCCCTTCGAGCGTTCCGCCCAACCAGTATCCCTCAGCGAAGTGTACCCAAGGTGCTCCGGTCCCCTCATACGCCCCAGGCTCGGAGACCACCCACGATGAAGTCGGAACCCGGTCCGTGGCAACCGAAGTAGCAAGCCACAGAATTAGAAGAACAAGAAGTCGAATGTTGGACATGGAACTGGCGCCTCGGGTGAGATGATTGCAGCTCTTCCCTCGCTCGCAAGAGGCAGCAGCGAACTCCATCCACGTCTCTGTTCAATTGCGAGACGCGTTTCACCGGCCATTTCCCGCCACGCCGTCGACCGCTACGGCGAGGATGAATTCTTAATACTGCTTGTAAGACTCGCGTAAATATTTCCGGCAGGGTACAACATTGCATCTGACTTTATCAAGAAGTGGGGCCCTTGCTGGAACGACCCTACCAGCTAGATTTCATTGTTGGCGCCCTACCGTCGGTCCGACCACCATGAATCGCCAAACTCCTCACACCAACCCCATCTTCTCCAATAACGCCTCGAACCGCGGCTCCCCGTGCAACGGATAGAAGGCCGGCGCAACCTTGAGGTAAACCAAAAATCCCAGGTGCGCGTCGTATGCCTCTTCCAGCCAGTCCATCGCGAGATCGTAGTCGCCGAGATCGGCGTAGACCTCCGCAGTAATCCACAGCACGAATTCATCGTAGCGCCCGCTCGACCACCCATCCGCCCATTCCTTGACAATCGCCAATGCCTCTTGGCGGCGCCCCTCGACCGCCAGAAATCGCGCCCGGCCGGCGCCCACGTTGTCAGCATACACTGTGCTTGATTTCCTCCACCACTCCAGCGCCATCTCATAGTCACCCTTATGCCAGTACGCATGCCCCAGGTAGAATGCGCCGGCATTAGAGTTCAATTCGTTCGCCTTTTCAAGCTCCTCGATGGCGGCATCGTACTGGCCGCCATACAACAGCACCTCTCCGACGCCGGACTGGTATCGCGACGACAACGGATCCAGCAACAAGGCCTTCTTCTCCATGGCCAGTGCCTCGTCAAAGCGCCCCATGCGCATCTGCAATTGAGCCAATTCGTGGATCGCAAACGCGTCGCCCGGATTGAGCTCGATGGCGCGCAAAAACGCCTCCTCGGCCTCACTCCAGTCCCACTCGCCGGCCTCACGCAATAGGCCGATCGCGATATAAGGCTCCGACAGCGCCGGGTCCAACGCGATAGCAGTCGCCGCGTGATACTCGGCGGCCGCTACAAGATGTCGGTCACTGCCGAACGCCCCGGCCAGCGCGTATTCAATTGCCAGCGCCGCATGCGCCGGTGCAAACGTGGAATCGCCGCCAACCGCCTGCTCGAAAGAGGATATCGCCTCCCCGCGCGCCAGCACGTCGCTAACGCGGACCTGCAGCCCCCTGAGGTAGAAGCTGTACACCTTCGGATCGACTTTCTGCGACCCGGCCAACCGCGATGATTCCGCCGGTGAGATCTGAATCGAGACGGCCTCTGCGATGGATCGTGCCACATCGTTCTGCAACGCAAGCACGTCCCCCGTGGCACGGGTAAAGCTCTCTTCCCACAGTCGCCGCTCGCTGGCGGCTTCGATCAGACGGACGTCGACCTGGACCTGCTCTCCATACGCGCGAAGCGAACCCTCAACGATCGCGGCTACGCCGAGCTCACGTCCGATCTCCGGAAGCGTCTTGCCCGTCTCCCGATACTGCATCACCGAGGTTCGAGAGATCACACGCCGCAGCCCCTCTATCCGACCGAGATTCGTAATCAGAGCCTCGGTCATGCCGTCAGCGATGTAGCCCTGGTCAGGGTTGCCGGTCATGTTGCCCAGTGGCAAGACCGCGATCGAGTCGATCGGGCCACCCATGTCGCTCACCCAGTATTGATACGCAGCGACAACGATCGCGAACACACCGGCGGCGACACCGACATACTGCATCCACCGGGGAAGTCGTCGTCGCGACAGCCACGACCTCTTACTTTCCGCCGCTCGGTCAGCCGGACGCATCGCTGAGCTGCCGGCATGGAGGGTATCATTCTTGCCCTGTGCCTCTCTAGCATCCGTGACGTCCTCAGATCCACCGTCCGCGTCAACGTCCGACCAGACCGCGCCACCGCCCGCCGCCATCTCAATCTGCGCCCGGCGCAAGTCGGCAAACACGTTCTGCGCACGAGCGTATCGCTCCTCCGGATCCGGCTTCAGGAGACGATCCACTACCTCGGCCACGACACCGGGTAGGTCCGGGCGAATCTGTTTGAGCGCTTCGATGATGTCTTGCCGAACGCCCGCCAGCATCGTGGGCGATGCCCCGCCGATGGGCAACTCGCCCGTCAACATCTCATAGACGACGACGCCGAGCGACCATATGTCAGTGCGGTGGTCAACCGTCAGCCCGCGACCCTGCTCCGGGCTCATGTAGGAGAAGCTCCCCAGGGTGATCCCCTCCATCGTCAGGCTGCCACTCGACGTCTTGGCGATGCCGAAGTCGACGATCTTGGCCACCCCGTCGGTCGTCACCATCACGTTGGCCGGCTTGATGTCGCGGTGGATGATCCCGGCACGGTGAACCCGGGAAAGACCGTCCGCGATCTGCGCAGCGTAGTCGACGGCCTCGGCAACCGGCAGTGGCCCACGCGCAATCTTGTGCTTGAGGGTCTCGCCCTCATAAAATGCCATGGCGATAAACAATCGCCCATCGTCGGCTTCGTCGATCTCGTGGATGTAGCCGATGTTGACGTGGTCCAGCGCCGAGGCAGCCTTGGCCTCGCGCACGAACCGCCGCTTTGCGGCTTCGTCGAGGTCCAGATGCCGTGGCAGAAATTTGAGCGCGACAGGCCGGTCGAGCCTGGTGTCCACGGCCCGATAGACCACGCCCATCCCCCCACCACCCAGACGCTCCTCGATCCGATACCGCGACAAGACTCGGCCAATCATCTCGTCGTCGGCCGCGACTTCACTTGGTCGATCATCACGGGCTCGCGACACTTCGTCCCCAAGCTTGTCGAGACGATCGAGAACGTTGCCCGATCGATCATGCCCTTCCACGAGGGCCATCACTTCGTGCCGTAGCTCGTCGTCGCCGCCGCACAGTCGCTCGAGCAGCGCGCTGCGCTCACCCGACTCCGCCTCCATCGCGCGATCAAAGATGTCGCGTACGCGCTCGGCGCGATCCGAACCCGATGACGCGGCATCTCCATGTCCTTGCTTTTCGGAGGATGAATCCACCGGTGAACGCTATTTGGCAGAAGGCTGATTTGACAAGAAGTCCGACTTGACCAGAAGCCCGACTTAACCAGAAGCCCGACTTAACCAGAAGCCCGACTTAACCAGAAGTCCGACTTAAACCAGAAGCCCGACTTAATCGAAAGCCCGACTTAATCG
>JAHHLP010000352.1 GCA_018679295.1 Rhodothermia bacterium | reverse complement strand
TTGCGCAGTATCCCCGCACCTCCATCCTTGCAGACTACCTTCTTGACGGGGCAACCAAAATTAATGTCGATGAGATCGGGCTCGGACCGATCCACGATGCGCGCCGCCTCACGCACCTGGCCCACGTTTCCGCCGAAAATCTGTATCCCGATCGGCCTTTCATGCTCATAGAAATCGAGTTTCTTCAGCGACCCTTCAGCTTCGTGCACCAGGCCTCCGGACGAGATAAACTCGGTGTACAGCATGTCGGCCCCATACCGCTTACATAGCACGCGAAACGGCGGATCGCTGACGTCCTCCATGGGCGCCAGAAAGATCGGTCGTTGACCCAGATCGATGTCCGCGATACGCACTGGTTTCGCTGCCGTATAAATTGCTTGCCGAAATTGAGAGGCGTCGAACGGGTCGGCTAGCGACACTGTTCCGTAGGCCCTGCCCCGACCGGACCCGCTGACGCTGTCTCGGCCGGTCGCCGCGAAGTACCTGCCTCAAGACCCCCAACACGCAGTGAACCCACCGAAGATCCGCTTGTAACTTTTGGCATTTTGCAACGTGTTACATTATGAGGCGCGGCATCGCCGCCACATCCGTACAATTTTATATCGCCTTATGAAAACGACCGTATATAACTCACTGGGTGCGCTGCTGCTCGTCCTGACCACCGCGATTCTGTCAGGCTGTGGGGGCCCGAACCTGATCGATCGTGTGGGAGGCTTCTGGGCCTACGGAATCTGCAGTGCAATCATTGTCATTCTCGACGTCATTGCCTTGATCGAGGTCTTCGGCAGCGAGCGCCAAACAGGCGACAAGGTGCTTTGGACCTTAGTGATCGTCTTCTTCCCGGTAGGCGGGCTGATTATCTACTGGATCTTCGGCAAGTAATCACCTTCGGGTTGTTAACCTTCGGGCCGGCCTCTTCGCAGTGGCCGGCCTTTTGTTTTTGTCGGAAACCCAAGAACGCCTGCCGGCTCTAAGGCCCGGTGGCTGACACAAGCGATCCCTACCCGTCATGAAATCTCGGATCTATCTACGTGGCAACGGTATCGCACTGTGCGTGGTGATGGTTCTCCTTGTCGTTGGCTGTGCAAGCCCGCAGTCTGCGCTGCAACCGAGAGCCGTGGAGGAGCCCCAGCCACTCATCCTGATCTCCATCGACGGGTTCCGTCACGACTACCTTGACCTGCACGATGCGCCCAATATCACGGCGCTGGCCAACTCTGGCGTTCGGTCGGAAGGCCTGATCCCGGTCTTCCCGACGCTGACCTTCCCGAACCACTATACGATTGTCACCGGCCTCTACCCTGCCCAGCATGGCATAGTCAGCAATCGGTTCTACGACCCCGAGCTTAACAGGTCATTTCGATACTCAAATCTCGAGGATGCCGCAGACTCCACGTGGTGGGGCGGCGAGCCAATCTGGATCACGGTCAGAAAACAAGGCTTGAATTCGGCGGTCTACTTTTGGCCCGGGTCCGAAACCGTCATCGACGGATTAAGGCCGAACTTCTGGTACAACTACGACGGTGGCGTGCCTGGTGAAGAGCGTGTTGACCAGGCGCTGCGATGGCTGGAACTACCATCGTCCGAGCGTCCCTCGTTCATCGCACTCTATTTCTCGCTTGTAGATGAGACATCTCATCGCCACGGTCCAGAGAGTGCGGAGACGGCTGCGGCCGTTGCGCAGGTGGACGGCTACATCGGCCGGCTGGTCGCAGGGCTTACGAGTCGCGGGCTGTTTGACCGGACGAACATCTTAATCGTGTCGGACCATGGCCAGGCCGATCGTGACCCCGAGAAGGTCGTTTATCTTGAGGACTATCTTGATATGTCGAAGCTCCGCTTCACCGAACGCGGACCTGCCGCCGCGTTTTGGGCTGACTCATCAACCGTGTCCGACGCGTACAGAAAACTCAACGGCATACATCCGAGTATGACCGTTTACACGCGGGACCGGATGCCGGCTCGCTGGCGCTACGAGGGCTCGTCGAGGATTCCACCGATCATCGCGATCCTGGACGAAGGCTGGACCTTTGGGCGACGGACGGACGACAATCCGCGTTGGCATACGGGAGGGGATCACGGCTACGACCCCATGGCCGAGTCGATGAAAGCCGTTTTCGTTGCACGCGGACCTGCCTTCAAAGAGGGCATCTCGATTCCAGAGATAGAATCAATTCACGTGTACGCATTAATGGCCGATATTCTCGGTATCGCCCCCGCACCGAACCAAGGCTCTGTCTCGGCCACGCGCGACGCCAGGTGGCCGGCACAGTTGTCCAAGAACCTTGCGCAGTGAGCGACCAAAGTGTCGACATAGCTCTTGAGGATACGGCAGGCGCAGCAACGCCAGCCGACCCTACGTCTTCAGATCCTGACGAAGACCCTGGACAGTCCGCCGTGAGTCGTCTGGAGACGATTTCTAATTCGCGGCTTGCCCTTGCTCTGCTGATCATCCTCACGCTGTTCGTTGTCGGCGTGGTTTTGAAGCTTCTGAAGGCTGTACTGTTGCCGTTTGCAATCGCGCTTCTACTGTCGAACATCTTCAAGCCGATCGTCACCTTCCTCAGATCCAAGCGCGTACCGACGATCGCCGCCTTGTTTGTTGTTCTGCTGTCATTCACGGCGGTACTGTTTCTACTTACCCTGGTGCTCTACTCCAGCGTCGAGACCTTCGCACAGGAACTCCCAAAGTATCAAGGACGCGTGACGGGCTTTTTGCAGAGCCTCCTCCTGAGTATCCAGGAGCTCGCGGCTCGATTCAACGTGTCGGTCGAAGGGTTCCAGTTGAGAGAGGCGATTCAGCTATCCTCGATCACCTCCGCACTGACGTCCGGCATCGGCTCGTTTATCGGTGTGGCGAGCAACACGTTTCTGGTGATCCTCTTC
>JAHHLP010000454.1 GCA_018679295.1 Rhodothermia bacterium | reverse complement strand
GGTCTACACATAGAGACGAAAACTAGGTATTAATCGGTCGACCGTACGCGGACTTCGTCGCTTCCATAATGGCCTCCGAGAGTGTTGGATGCGGGTGTATTGCTTCCATTATCTCGTGCGCGGTGGTTTCGAGTTGACGAGCCGTTACCGCTTCTGCGATGAGTTCGGTTGCATCATAGCCGATAATGTGGCACCCCAGGAATTCACCGTACTTCGCGTCGTAGATGACTTTGACGAAGCCTTCGGTATGTCCGGCGGCTGATGCCTTGCCGGACGCGGTGAATGGAAATTTGCCGACTTTGATGTCAAACCCGGCCTCCTTGGCCGCCTTTTCCGTATACCCGGTGGAAGCAATCTGAGGCTGACAATAGGTGCACCCGGGGATGTTATTTCGGTCCATCGGGTGGACATTCTCACCGGCGATCTTCTCCACGCATAGAATGCCTTCGTGGCTCGCTTTGTGTGCAAGCCAGGGAGGTCCGGCTACATCTCCTATGGCGTAGATCCCCTGAACATTGGTGCGACCGAACTCCTCGGTCACGATGCTGCCACGATCCGTCTTGACGCCAACCGCTTCAAGGCCGAGATTCTCGATGTTGCCCACAACGCCTACAGCCGAAAGTACCTGGTCGGTTTCAAGGACTTCCTCGCCCTTCTTCGTCTTTACTTTCACCTTCAGAACATCGCCACTCGTATCCACGGATTGAACCTCGGCGCTCGTCATCGCCTTGATCCCCATCTTCTTGAAGCTTCTCCCGAGTTCCTTCGACACGTCCTCGTCCTCAATCGGCACCAAACGGTCCATGACTTCGACGACAACGACCTCAGTACCCATGTTGTGGTAGAAGTAGGCGAACTCCACGCCAATCGCGCCGGCGCCTACGACGATAAGTCGCTTGGGTCGCTCTTGCTGGAGCATCGCTTCCTTGTACGTGATTATCTTCTTGCCATCTATCGGCAGCGGGGGAATCTCTCGAGCACGCGCTCCGGTGGCAACGATGATGTGCTTCCCTTCGATGTTCTTCTTTTCTCCCACCTTGTTTCCGTCCATGTCCTCGGACGGCTCCACATTGATCTTCCCCTTTCCGGCAAGGGTAGCCTGACCCATGACGACGTCAATCTTGTTCTTCTTCATGAGGAACTGGACGCCTTTGTTCATTTTGTCGGCTACGGCTCTACTCCTCGAAATCACCGCCGGAAAATCGGCGGTTACGTCGCCCTCGACTTTAAGTCCGTAGTCCCCAATGTGACGCGCATATTCCATTATCTCAGCGCTCTTGAGAAGAGCCTTAGTCGGAATACAACCGATATTGAGGCAGACGCCGCCGAGCTTGTTGCGCTCGACCACGGCCGTCTTGAAACCGAGCTGCGATGCGCGAATGGCTGTTTCATATCCGCCCGGTCCAGTACCGATCACGACCACATCATATTTCGAATCTGCCATAGGAAGGCCTTGTAGTAAGTACAGGTATAAGACTGATAGTGCGAAGGAGGAAACCCAGCGCCGTAGCAAACCATCACGAAAAAAGGCCAACCGCGTCGCGGCAGCAATAAATAACGTGAATCTCGAAAATACAGGGACGGCTGCATCCGCGCTACCCGCAACCGTTGCATGGCGGTGTATCCTATGTGAATACCTCCAAACAGTTCTCCGGGCCAGCCGCTATATCATCCAAGAACCCCTCTTTAGGAGGTCTTCAGAAACGTCTTTTCGACATCCGCGATCTTGTCGACCCTGCGGGTGTGCCGGCCACCTTCAAAACCGGTGGAGAGGAACTTGGCCACGATAGACTTGCACACTTCTATACCGAGTGTCCGGCTTCCCAGAGTGAGAACGTTCGCATTGTTGTGTGCTCTTGAGTTCCAGGCGGTGAACTCGTTGTATGCGCACGCCGCCCGAATACCGGGCACCTTGTTGCATGTAATGGCAGATCCAATGCCCGCGCCGTCGATCATGATTCCCGCATCGGCCTCGCCGGAGGCTACGGTGCGCGCCACCGCGTATGCAAAGTCAGGATAGTCGCAGCTCTTTTCTGAATCCGTACCAACGTCGCGAATGCGAAAGCCGAGGTCGACAACGAATGGAACGAGCAGCTGCTTGAGTTCAAAGCCGCCATGGTCGCTTCCAATCGCTACTGTCTCCGTCGGCCGGCTTTGACGAGTCGTACGGCTCGAATCACCGAGCCTCGTAGTGATCTCTATGCCCAGCTGTCGGGCTGTGTCCCTGGCCAGAGGTGTGACTACCGCATCGGGGGGAAGCGGGATGGCGTTCCGTCCTGCACGGTGGGCTTCTCGGACCTGACTATCGGTGAGTACATATCGTGATCCCATTGCGGCAAACTAGTGCCGGGGAGCAGATGGTTCAAGAAGTGCTAGAGTCGCCTCAGCCAGTTTGCCGGATTCTGGGGCTGACCCTTCTTAAAGACGGCGAAGAAGATTCCGGCACCCTTGGGTTCGGCATCCGTACCGGCTCTGCCAATAACCTGGCCGGCGGTCACGATCTCGTTCTTTCCGACGTACAGCAGCGAGAAGTTACTATAAACGCTGTGATACTCGCCGTGCTCGATAACGACGTACGTACCGAAGTCGGGGATGATATCTATGCTGATTACTCGACCGTTGAAAACAGCATTGACCGCGGCAGACGGCTCCGTCGCGATCAGCAGCCCGGGATTCGGCACCGTGGTGCCATTCACCGGGTTTACGATCTCACCAAACGGCTCCTTGACAACCCCGCGAGCGGGCCATCCCAACTTACCGCGGTTGCTTTCAAAATTGGCCGACAGCTCCGAGCTTGCGCGCAGCGCTTCGGGAGACATCTCGGCGGCGCGGCCAGCCGTAGAGGCAATCAACTGACGAATCCTCGATTCCAACTGTTGAACGGTGGACTTGCGCTCGGTCAACTCGGCCTCGATCGATTTCCGCCTTTGCCGCAGGTTTCGAACCACCTTGCTACGGCTGTTCTTCAGTTTGCCGAGTCGAGCCTGCTCTTCTTCCGCGGCCTGCAGCAGCTGCTCGTTGCGGCTATACGATGCCGATAGCTCTTCGCGCTGCTCGTAGAGCGCGGTACTAGCAGTCCTGATTGCGTCGAGGCGCGTTCTACGCTGAGTGGAAAACCGTTTGAGATACTGGGCGCGGATCAGCATCTGGTTGATTGACTCCGCCGCAAGGATAAGCGCCACGTCGTGCATGCGGCCGTACTTATAGGCATGGCTCGCGCGTGCCCGATACTCTTCCTTCAGCCGCTGCAGGTCGCCCTCGAGCTGGTCAAGTGACGTGCGCAAGGAGTCCTGCTGGCGCTGAAGCTGGTCCATCCGCTCGCGGTAGTTGCGCATCAACTCCTCCCGCATCGCTATCTGACGATCGAGATCGCGGAGCGTCTTCAAGGAAGCCTTTTCTTCAGACTGGGTCTGGGTAAGCCGTTCCTCGTCCTTCGCGATGAGCTGGCGCAATTCGTCCAGTCGCTTCTCTGTATCCTCTCTGGAGGTGTTCTGACCGAACACAGGAATCGCAATACCCGACAAAAACACACAAGTCAACAAGCACGCGACGCATCCCGCGTTGTCTCGCGTCTGTCGAGCCCGCGCTTTAGTTGATCGGAACATAAGTAGCGTCATCTTTGACGGGGAATGTGAGGTCTATCGATTCGGGATTGAGGTCGATTGCACGATGCTGTATCGTAGCGCTGATCTTGTCGACGGGTCGCCTGATGACGATTCGGGAGGGCAAGTCAAGGCCATCGAAAGATCGGAAATCAAGGTACGACTTCTGCTCCACCAGCCTATTGTCGTCGGTTCGCATCTCAAGTCGTTCGATCCGCCATCGTGTCGGGTCTACAAAAAGTGAGATTCGACCGGTCTCGTTGGTAAGGTAATATCGGGTTGAATCAGCCGTAACGGTCCATTCCGGGCCGATGTCGGTGTCGGGAAACCCCAGTACGTCCAAAAACAGCTCCGGGCTGATCCACGGTGTAGGGAGTAGCCGAGCCGCATTACTAATATCGCCATGGTACACGGTGTTCTTAATGCGATCGTACACGTAGAAGCTGTCCGGTGTGAAGAGAATTCGGGAAGCTTCAATTCCGAATTGCACAGTGACGTCGACTCGCATGGTGTCGTTTCGTCGGTGTCGCGTCCGGGCCGTGAAATGGCCTGATCCCATCGCCGAGGCAATGGCCGCGTTCGATTCGGCCGAATAGGCGCGCAGGGTGTCTGTACCCTGTCGGAGGAATTCGCCGATTTCCGTGGCCGAGTGGTTTGGAAACTGATCTGGAAGAGCGCGCGCCAGAGGCTTGCTCGTCGCGCAGCCCGAGCCCGTCATGACTACGCAAGCGACAACGACGGTCGCAGTGAGCAAGCGGTCGGCCCCCAGATAATATCGATTGAGACTGATCAGGGGGATAACTGCCCGAGCTTGCTTTTCACCGCTACATTGTCCGGATCAAGCTTGAGCGCCTCCTGCCACCGTGCGCGGGCGCCGTCCCGGTTGCCGCGAGCCAATTCGATATCGCCCAGATGCATGTGTACGGTCGCGCTGGCTTCGCCTGTGTTGACGGCGCGAAGCACCAACTCGTAGGCTGAGGTCACTTCTCCCTGCTGGAAGAGTATCCATCCCGCCGTGTCGAGGAAGGCCGCGTTTTCCGGCTCGAGCTCGACCGCGCGCATGGCGAGTTCGCGTGCCTCGGAGAGCTTGGTCTTGCGCTCGGCCAGGCTGTAGGCATAGTTGTTCAACGCGAATGTGTTAGTGCTGTCGATTCTAATGGCTCGACGATAGTGATCGTCCGAAGCCACGTGATCATCTCTGCGCGAGTAGAGGAAGCCCAATGCCGCATGCGCCTCGGCGGCAAGGCGACGATCCCAACGCTCGTCGTCGGCGAGGAGCTCCACGGCGGTCTCGAATAGCTCAATGGCCTCCGCGGTCCGGTATAGCTGCGTATTGGCGTGTCCGCCAACGATGTACAGCTCTATTTGGCCCGGGAACAGCAGGATTGCGTCGGCGGCCTTGGCCGCTGCCTCGGCAAGGGCACCGGCGTTCAGATGGGCCAGTGCAGTCTGTACCCACAATTCAGCATTGCGGGGGTTCTTATCCAGCGCCTCCGAAAGCAGGGCTGCCGACTCAGAAAAATCGCCCCTGCTGAAGTGCAGATCGCCGAGCATTATCAGCAGTGAGACATCGCCAGGCGACGTTTCAAGAGCTTGCGTAAGGAGCGTGATGGCTGTCTCCGTGGACGACGGATCGACGCTCGCCCGCAGGTACGCTTTCTCAGCCCGCCTGGCTATCTGATCCTCCGACAGCGCATCTACATTCATGAGCGTCGTGGCGAGGCTATCGGCGCGCACGTGCTCGCCTGACGACCTGTAGAGTGTTATCAGCTCACTCACAACATCGTACGGTTCGTCTGCATCCTGCATTCCTTGCTCCAGAATGTCGATGGCATCTTCCAGTCGATCCCGACGCTGATAAAAGTCCGACAGCAGCAGGTAATACTGTTCGGATGACGACTGGAGTTGTATGAGGGCGGAGAGCGTTCTTTCGACCCCGTCGACGTCGTCCAACCGTCCGTACAGCTGGAGCAGTTGGGTTCGCAGAACGCGATCGTCTCCTACCATTCGAATGAGGCGCTCAAAGGCAGTGGCGGCTTCCGCGTCACGGCCAAGATGAACCTTTAGTCTCGCCGCTTCGAAGACCGCGTCGGTGTCCACGGTTTCGCGTTCGAGCAGGCGATCATACGTCTGCGCGGCCAATTCCGGTTTTCCGCTTCGCAATTGAGAACGCGCAAGGTGATGCACATATTGAGCATCATCGCTCAGCGAAGCCGCTTGCTCGGCGTAGAACAGGGCAACGTCGTGCTGCTCAAGATTGTGGTGTGCCTCCGACAAACTCAGGTATATTGCTGCCTCTTTGGGTGCATGGCGGGACGCCTGTATGAAGAGGTCGATGGCCGCTTGGTGATTTCCATCGCGCTCCTGGGTAAGCCCTCTAACGTACAGCCGGGCAGCACGATTGTGAAGTCCATCTGCGACGGCCGGAGCGTGCTGCGCTACGCCGTCCACGGGCACAAGTGCCAGGACAAGGCCGGCGGCGATCAAACGTGACGTCACGGAGAGTCGAAGCATGGGAACGATTTGTGGTTGTCGACGAAAACGAGTGACGATGGCGTGAGGTTTCTGGTGCCGCGGGTGCCGGCCGATTCACGGTCGTGTTTGCAGGTCTCGGGGAAATCCGTGAGATTGTGCGCCTTGCAAATGTGTCTCCGCCAGTTTCGGCGTACGAAAGGTCTCAATAACGTATCGAAGGTGGGTTTATCGTGGGCGTTCACGATGTTAAGACGGCAGTGGATCGAGAGGGGTTGCGAGCCTTCACTCGTCAACTGATCAATGACGTACGTGCGATGGAGCACATGCTCGAGGAAGAGATGTTCGAGACGGGTGTGCGCCGGATCGGCGCGGAGCAGGAACTCTTCCTGGTCAACCGCAACTGGCAGCCGGCGCCCGTCGCAGAGGAGATCCTGGCCGAAACGGAAGACCAGCGGGTCGTCAATGAGCTTACGCGATTCAATCTCGAGCTGAACCTGCTTCCGTATTTGTTCGAGGGCGACTGCCTCTCAGAGATGGAGCGGCAGATTGACGCCCTGCTCGAATATACCCGAGGCCTGGCTGCTGGTGCCAATTCTGACGTTGTTCTTACTGGCATCTTGCCTACGATCCATCTATCTGACCTCGGTCTCGAAAATATGTCGCCGAAGCCGCGGTACTTCGCGCTGAACGAGGCAATCATGACTCTGAGGGGTGGGCCGGCGCAGTTTCAGATTCGCGGGGTGGACGAACTGTTCTTCAGGCACAACACCATCCTCGCCGAAGGATGTAACACGAGCTTTCAGACTCACTTTCAGGTGGCGCCGGACGAATTCGCGCGCTATTACAATCTGGCCCAGGCCGTTGCAGCTCCATGCCTTGCGGTGGCTACCAACTCGCCCGTGCTCTTCGGCAAACGTCTGTGGCGCGAAACCCGCATTGCTCTTTTCCAGCAGGCAGTCGATACCCGGAGCAGCAACCTCTATCTCCGGGAAATGAGTCCGCGAGTCAATTTTGGCACCAAGTGGGTGGAGTCGTCGGTTCTGGAGATTTACAAGGAGGATATTGCCCGTTTCCGCGTCATCATGACGGCTGACTACGAGGACGCGTTCGAGGTTCTGGAGCGAGGGGAGGTACCGAAGCTCAAGGCCCTTCAGCTTCACAATGGCACCGTGTACCGCTGGAATCGTGCCTGCTACGGAATCACAGAGGGAAAACCTCATCTGCGGATAGAAAACCGAATTCTTCCGTCGGGACCAACTGTGGCGGACGAAATCGCCAACTCAGCTTTCTGGTTCGGGCTTGTCGGTGGACTGGCAATTGAAATCGACGATGTCTCCGCGCATATGGAGTTCGATGATGCAAAAAGCAATTTCATCGCGGCGGCAAGGCTCGGGCTCGGATCGGAACTCACGTGGCTCGATGGCGAGCGGATGTCGGCCGACGACTTGATCCTATCACGCCTCCTGCCCGTTGCCCAGAAGGGGTTGGAAGAATCTGGAATTGACTCGGACGACATCGACCGCTACCTCGGCATTATCGAAAGCCGGGTCAAGACTCGCCAAACCGGCGCGCAGTGGATGCTCGATTCCCTCGCCAGGATGAAGAAGCAAACGGAGTCGAGGGCGGACCGACTCAACGCTCTGGTTGCGGGTATGGTCGAGCGGCAGAAGAAGGGAGATCCTGTTCACACATGGTCGCTGGCCGATGCCGATGAGGCCGTATCAATGCGGAGGATGCAGGGCACGCGTGTCGAGCACTTCATGTCGACCGACCTGTTTACCGTGAACGAGGAGGAACTCGTCGAATTGGTTGCCTGCCTGATGGATTGGCAAAAAATCAGGCATGTACTCGTTGAAGACACGGAGCACAAACTGGTTGGCCTTGTAACCCACCGCAACCTGCTGCGATACTTATCGGATCATGGAAGTACCCGACATGGCGAAGTAGGTGTGCCGGTCCGCGACATAATGATCCGCAAGCCGATTTCAATCTCTCCGGAGAAGCCCACCGCCGAGGCCATTCAGATCATGAGAGAGCGCCGAATCAGCGCGCTGCCGGTCGTTCGTGACGATCAGCTGGTCGGGATAATCACCGAACGTGACTTCTTCAGAATCGCGGGCGAGCTATTGGACGACAGTATGGTAGACAGTAGCGATCCGTCGTAGTTACAGATCTTCGTCGTCCAAATCCTCTTCTTCCTCAAGCGAGTCGTCTTCCAGTTCGTCTACGAGATCGTCGTAATCTGAAGCGTCCGCTACGTCACCTTCCTCGTCGTCGATATCGACATCCCGCTTTACCGGGGCCGGCGCTTCTGCCGTGGCGGTCTCCGCGAGGAAGTACATGCTGCCGAGGTGGTGCTTTCCGGCCTTCGTCACAACGCCCTGCTTGATGAGCTGAAGGGCCGTTTTGTGCGGGCAGGTCTCGTACCCCTTCCCGGCCATGTAGAAATTTGCATTCCGTCGCTCATCGCTTACGATGAGAGCGTAACCCTTCTCAAGCTTCTTGCGCGCGTGTTCCAACCAGCGATCCCGCGAAACGGATGGGACCGCGCGGACTTCCTGGTAATCAGATGATTTACTGGACATAATATCCATGGCCGATTCTGGGTGAGTTTCAGGCGCGGCGTGAACCCAGCGCTCTCTCTATCGGTTCCCGCATTGCCCGACGTGATTCGGAAAATAACGTGAAGGGAAAATCGGCCGAAAACCGGATGAGATTAACCCTGTGGGAAAGGGTTGATGAGAAGACGTATGAGCGGACGTGCCCGGCCTAACGGTGGCAATCGGTCACTTCATCATGAAGGCGTACGGAGGCAGCTCATCAGGCGTTGGCAGACCCAGCTGGAGTACGAGTTCCATTCGCACCATGTCAAAAGCTTCTCGCAACTCGGCGAGCACAGGCTCAGCCGACGGAAAGGTCTCCTTCAACGGGTCGACCTGCCGGCCGTGTTTCCAGAAGCGATAGCAGACATGATTTCCACGAGCAAGGCCCGTGCTGCCAACATATCCAATAATGTCCCCTTGGCGCACGTACTTGCCTCGGCGAATTCCAGTCGCTATTCGGGACATGTGTAGATAGGCAGTTGTGTAGGTCCCGTTGTGTCGGATCTTGACGTAGCGCCCATTGCCCTTTTTGTAGGCGGCCTCGACTACTTCGCCGTCGCCGGTCGCACGGATCGGAGTGCCGAACGGTGCCGCGTAGTCTGTTCCGAGGTGGGAGCGGTACCGCTTGAGTACCGGATGGAATCGCCTCCCCGTATACCGTGAACTGATCCTCGAATACTTAACGGGGGCAGCAAGAAACGTCTTCCGCAGGCTGTTGCCCTCTTCGTCGAAGTAGGCGATTGCACCTTGCTTGTCGAAGTGAAACGCGTTGAACTCCCTGCCGGACGCGATGAACCGCGCGGCGTGCACGCGGCCTACGCC
>JAHHLP010000342.1 GCA_018679295.1 Rhodothermia bacterium | reverse complement strand
CGCGTAGGCTTACCGAAATGCGCCTGCAGCCGGGCCCGGATATCGCGTGTCATCATGGTGTCTAACGGCGTTACCTTGTCGTTTCCGAGAAACACCCAGTTGCGATCCGAGAATTCCTTTCGATACCAGCTCTGACCAAGCTTCGGTACGCGTTGCCACCGACGCAGCTTCACGGCCGGTAACGTCTCAGATTCGTCCGCAGATTGGGTCGCATCGGAACCGTGGCCACTAATCGTATCAAGCGGTGCCGGTAGAAAGCTCGGTGGCAGAATCGCATAGCGGCCTCCCTGCGATTCGAGGTGTTGTTGAACCTCTCGAAGCATTCGTTGCCGCCGGTAGATGTCTACGATACTTTGCGCTTCGACGTCCACGGGCAGAAGTGTCAGGTAGACTACGAGCGCGGTCCACGATATGACGATGCTGCGGCGAAACACGATAGGCCGCCTCAGTCATTCATGGATAGCACGGCCAGAAACGCTTCCTGCGGCACCTCGACGCTGCCGACCTGCTTCATGCGCTTCTTTCCTTCTTTCTGCTTCTCGAGGAGTTTCCGCTTCCGCGATATGTCACCGCCATAGCACTTGGCGGTGACGTCTTTGCGCATTGCCTTAACCGTTTCACGCGCGATCACTCGGCTTCCGATTGCTGCCTGCAACGCGACCTCGAACATCTGCCGTGGGATCAGCTCCTTGAGTTTCTTGACCAGCTTACGGCCCATCTCGTAGGCCTTGTCACGATGCACGATCGTTGACAGGGCATCGACAGGATCGCCGTTGATCATGACTTCGAGACGTACAAGATCACTTGACCGGAACTTGGTGAACTCATAGTCGAACGAAGCGAAACCTCGGCTTATTGTCTTGAGCTTGTCATAGAAATCGAAGACGATCTCTGAGAGCGGCAACTCATATTCCAGATTGGCACGCTCGGTGTCGAGGTACGTGGTGTTGATGTACGTGCCACGGCGCTCCTGGCAGAGCGTCATCAAGCCGCCAATGTACTCGGACGGCGTTATGATCTCCGCTTTCACGAAGGGCTCTCGTATCTGCTCGATGTCCCCAACGCCCGGCATATTGTTGGGGTTGTCGACGCTGACGACAGAACCGTCCTTGTGCTCCACTTCGTACTTGACATTGGGCACCGTCGTAATAATGTCCAAACCGAACTCTCGATCCAGACGCTCCTGCACGATCTCCATGTGCAGCAATCCCAGGAAGCCAACCCGAAACCCAAATCCCAGTGCCACCGACGTCTCCGGCTCGTACGTGAGAGAAGCGTCGTTGAGTTGGAGCTTATCGAGAGATGCGCGAAGGTCCTCGAAATCATCCGTACTTGTCGGGAAGAAGCCGCTGAATACCATGGGCTTCACTTCCCGGAAACCGGAAATCGATTCAGAGGCGGGATCAGCGATCAATGTAATCGTATCGCCCACGCGCGTGTCGCGGACGTCCTTAACCGAACCGATGATGTAGCCCACCTCGCCCGCTCTGAGGGTTTTCGTAGGCTCCATGTTCATGCGTAGCACGCCGATCTCCTCGGCGTCATACTCCTTCCGGTTCGACATGAACTTCATGGCGTCACCTTTCTTCAGCGTTCCGTCGAAGATGCGGACGTACGCGATTGCCCCCCGGTAGGTGTTAAACACTGAGTCGAATACCAAGGCCTTGAGTGGAGCGTCTGGATCTCCCGAAGGCGGGGGAATCCTGGCGACGATCTGATCGAGGAGCTGCTGAACACCCTCACCCGTTTTTGCGCTGATCCGCAAAACGTCTTCCGCTTTTTCACCGATGAGATTCTCGATGGATTGCGCTACAACGTCGGGGCGGGCGCCGGGGAGATCGACTTTGTTCAATACCGGGATGATCTCGAGGTCGTTTTCGACGGCGAGGTAGAGGTTCGAGATTGTTTGAGCCTCGATGCCCTGGGCCGCGTCTACCACCAGAACTGCCCCTTCACAGGCATTGAGCGCCCGAGAGACCTCATACGAAAAGTCGACGTGGCCCGGCGTGTCGATGAGGTTGAGCGTGTACTCTTCGCCATCCGCACTGCTGTAGTTCATCCTGATCGCATGGCTCTTGATCGTGATGCCACGCTCTCGCTCGAGATCCATACTGTCCAGGACCTGGGCATGCAGTTCTCTTTCCGACAGCGTTCCGGTCGCCTCCAGCAGCCGATCAGCAAGCGTGCTCTTGCCGTGATCGATGTGGGCAATGATGCAAAAGTTGCGAATGCGGCTTTGGTACGAAGACATTGCTGCGACGGATGAGGGCTAGGCTCGGGTCGCAGAGTCTGCGGGTGGCGGAGCGGTGTCGTCCGGCCGGGGATCCTTCCGACCCTCTGAAATATCCTCCTCCGGGGGCGCTGCACTACTGAGATCGTCAGCGCGAGGGACTTCCGCGCGACCAGCGTCTCCATCTACTATGATTCCATCTCCAGAAGCCGTAGCGGCGCCAAAATCTACCCCGCTCGAACCTTCGGGCACTGGCACCGGGACGCCCTCCGCTCCCTGAAACGCTTCCTTCGCTTCGGAACGAGCCTGGCGGCTATGAAAGGCCTTCTGGAAAACGAGAATGCCCACCTCACCGACGACGATCGACATATCCGCCACGTTCCAAATCGGAAAGAGCGCAATGTATTTGCCGC
>JAHHLP010000219.1 GCA_018679295.1 Rhodothermia bacterium | reverse complement strand
GAAGAGTACCCGATCACGCCGAAGTCGCACGGGGTCGAGTTTCTGATGAACCATCGACATCTCTGGCTGCGCAGCCGGAGGCAGTGGGCCACCATGAGGGTCAGAAACTGCATCATCATGGCGATTCACAACTTTTTTCAGGAACGCGGATTCGTTCAGATGGACGCCCCAATCCTGACCGGCAACGCCGTCGAAGGTACATCCACGCTGTTTGAGATTGACTACTTCGATGAGAAGGCGTACTTGACGCAAAGTGGCCAGCTTCATGGCGAGGCCATGGCGATGGCGATGGGTAAGATCTACACCTTTGGGCCAACGTTTCGGGCAGAGAAATCCAAGACGCGCCGCCATCTCACCGAGTTCTGGATGATTGAACCCGAGATGGCGTTCTACGACCTCGATATGAACATGACCCTCGCAGAAGACCTCTTGGTACGGATTGTCGCGGATGTCGTGACGGGCTGTCCTATTGAACTTGAGGTTTTGGAGCGTGACCTGGAGCCGCTGAAGCGATGCGAGGCCCCGTTTCCGCGCCTCAGCTATTCTGAGGCGGTCGACATCCTGACAAGCGACAAGACGGCGACCATGGTTGACGAGCGTATCGAGTCGGTCGAGTCGGAACGCGCTGCGTTGTCCGAAGAGCTGGAAGCCAACCGAAAGAGGTACGGTCAGGCAAAGAAAGGGGAGAAGCGTAGAATTGATGCCCGCGAGATCGAAATACATGCACGCATGGAAGAGATCGAGGAAGAGCTAAGAAATCTGCCCGAGTGGAAGACATCCGCTCAGGGGTTCAAGTGGGGCGGCGACTTTGGGGGCAGTGATGAAACGCTTCTTACCTGGCACTTCGATCGTCCGATAATCGTGCATCGGTATCCGGCAGAAGTCAAGGCCTTCTACATGAAGCGGGATCCGAACGACGAACGGCTTGCGCTTGGGATGGACGTGCTCGCGCCTGAAGGTTACGGTGAGATCATCGGCGGCGGAGAGCGCGCGACGGATCTAACATTTCTTCAGAAGCAGGTCAAAGATCACGGTTTGCCAGATAAGGTATTCAAGTGGTACTTTGATTTACGCCGATATGGCAGTGTGCCCCATGCTGGTTTTGGGCTTGGCCTGGAGCGAACTGTAGCATGGATGTGCGGTGTCTCGCACGTCAGGGAGACTATCCCATTTCCTCGCTTGATGGGACGGCTGCATCCATAGGCATGCCGGGCCGTGCTGCTGGCGGGCGGCTCTACGCATTGTGCTGGGCCAGCACCAGCTCCTCGAAGAAATCGACAATCCGGTCCATCACCTGATGGCCATCGGGCTCGTTGAAGGTTTCGTGCCGCATCCCTTTGAACAGGCTAAGAGATTTGTTCTGGGAGCGTGAGCTTCGGTAGAGCTTTGCACTGGCGACCGCGAGCGTTAGTCGATCCTCGGTCCCGTGAACAATCAACAGCGGCAGCACGAGCTCGGAGCCCGCTGCCAGAAGTTGACGTCCAGCGAGAACAATTTGGGCAGCTGTCCCTACCCGGATGAATCCGTGAAAGTTGAGCGGGTCCTCGTTCGCTTCTAGCACGAGCCGCTCGTCTGAGTACAGGAGCTTACGGTTCAGTCTCTTCGTGGGTAGCATCGGGAGAATGCGGGCGGCGACCATGCCGGCAGACTGAAGGAACACGGGCTCTCCGATGCGTAGTGCCGGGCTGCACAAGACCACGCCTCGGATGTCACTGGACGCCTGAACCCCGATCAGCCCGGCTATTGTGGCACCCAGACTATGGCCCCAGATGAAGAGCGGCAGGTTCTTATGATCGCCCGTACCGAGCACCGCGTTCACGAACAGACTGACGTCATCTATTAGTCGCTCTACCGAACGGACGAGGCCTCTCTTGCCACTTGACTTCCCGTGTCCCCGAAGGTCCATCGCCTCTACCGCAAATCCATGCGAGGCGAGCCGTTCCGCGTGGCGGACATATCGCCCCGAGTGTTCGGCGAAGCCGTGGACGATGATCACGACCGCTCGCGGTTGAGTTTCGGGAAACCAGCTCTGACGATATAGCGACGCCCCATCGTCTGCCTGAAAGATGCCCTCAGACCAGGATGTTTTCGGGGTACTCATGTCTCCATTGGGCCGGCGAGTTGTGCGCGCGTTCGTCCGCCTAAGATAGTACGCTTGCAGATGCTGAACGATTACAGATCGTTAACGGATTTATACAAGAAGGAGGGTATCTTTCAGACCTTATCCCGTTGCCGTTCTGTCAGTCCCGCTAACTCGCGTCGCAAAAAGGTGCGACAAATCGAAATCCGATCCTATGTCATCACGAAATACTCTTATCGCGTCAATCTCGGGCATTCGTGGAATTTTTGGCAGCGGGCTGAGTCCTGAGATCCTGGTCAAGTATGCCTCGGCCTTTGCTCAGTGGTGCGTCGAGTCTGGAGGAGGCGGGCGAACGGTGGTTGTTGGTCGCGATGCCAGGGTGACTGGGGACATCTGTTCTCGCATTGTGACAGGAACGTTGGCGTCGGCCGGTCTTGACGTCGTGGATGCCGGCCTCGCGACAACTCCAACCGTTGAGATGGCTGTGATAAAGGAGGAGGCTGTCGGCGGAATTGTCTTTTCGGCATCTCACAATCCAGCTGAGTGGAACGCATTGAAGCTTCTCAACAGGAAGGGCGAGTTTCTCTCGCCCGAGGAGGGGGCGAGAGTCCTTGACCTGGCGGAGGCTGGCACTGACCCGACGGTAGGTTATCAATCCGTCGGAGGCATCGTACGCCGGGATTTCCTTGACCATCATATCGAGGCCATCTTGTCACTTCCGTTTATTGAACCGGGTGTGATCGGAGACCGAGGTTTTCGTGTTGTCGTGGACGGAGTGAACTCCGTTGGGGGAGTGGCAGTACCCGCGTTGCTGAACAGGTTGGGAATAGTGGACGTCACGTGTGTCAATTGTGAGCCGACGGGGATCTTTGCGCATCCCGCGGAGCCGCTTCCGGAGAATCTCGCTGGTACGCTGGATGTCGTCCGAGAAGTGGGAGCTGACATCGGCATTGTCGTGGATCCCGACGCTGATCGACTGGCCTTAATCGAGCCGGGTGGGCGGTACATGTCGGAGGAACTAACACAGGTTCTGGCTGCTGACTTTATGTGGCGATTTCGAAATGGCCCATTTGCGACCAACCTTTCGTCCTCGCGCGCGATCGAGGATGTCGCTGCGCGGTACGGGCAAGAAGTCTACCGGTCGGCGGTGGGCGAGATCAACGTGGTTCGCCGCATGCAGGAGGTTGGGGCCGTGCTGGGCGGTGAGGGCAACGGGGGCGTCATCTTGCCTGACCTTCACTACGGCCGAGACGCCCTTGTGGGTGTCGCGATGGTGTTGCAGCACCTGGCCGGAGAGCAAATATCATTATCAGAAGTGCGCGAGTCCTTGCCGGCATATCACATCATCAAGCGGAAGATCGAAATTGGGTCAGCCGATCCCGGTGCATTGCTACGCACGATGGCCGAGAGGTACGAGAGCGAGCGCGTAGATCTGACGGATGGTGTAAAGATCGACTTCGACGAGGGCTGGGTACACATGCGGCGATCCAACACGGAGCCCATCATGCGGATCTACGCGGAGGCCGGCGGTTTGGAAGAAGCGGAGGGGCTGGCTGCTCGATTCGTGGCTGAGCTGGGATCGCTTGCGTTGAACGGATAGGACGGGGCAGAGCCCTCCTCCCCTCAGTTTTAATTTAGCGAGTGTTCGCCGCGCGAACCAAAAACGGTTGCGCTGGCCTGCTTGCCACTCTGGAGGCCGATCAAAATGAAAGAGGCGGTGCCCGCTTGAGCACCGCCTCTTCCGCCAGCTTTCAGGCTGTTGGACCTAGAAGTCCATGCCGCCCATGCCTCCCATGTCGGGAGCAGCAGGGGCTGCACTGTGCTTCTCTGGCTTGTCGGCGACGACGGCCTCTGTGGTCAGCAGGAGTCCAGCCACCGAAGCCGCATTCTCAAGCGCAGTACGGGTGACCTTCGTCGGGTCGATTACGCCGAGGTCGAGAAGCTTACCATACTCCTCGGACTGGGCGTTGAATCCGAAGTCGCCCTTGCCTTCGCGGACCTTCTGTACCACGATCGAGCCCTCGTGACCGGAGTTCGCGGAAATCTGCCGAAGCGGCTCTTCCAGCGCACGCCGGATGATTGCGACGCCGATCGTCTGGTCGTCGTTATCGACGTCCAACTTGTCGAGAGCGCCAATAGCACGAATGTAGGCAACGCCGCCACCAGGCACGATGCCCTCTTCGATCGCGGCCCGGGTAGCATGCAGCGCATCCTCAACACGAGCCTTCTTCTCCTTCATCTCGGGCTCCGTCGCGGCTCCGATCTTCAGGACTGCTACACCGCCCGACAGCTTCGCAAGTCGCTCCTGAAGCTTCTCGCGATCGTAGTCGCTCGTTGTAGTCTCGATCTGCTGCTTGATCTGGTTCGAGCGGGCCTTGATCTGGTCGCTCTCTCCGGCGCCGTCAACGACGATCGTGTTGTCCTTGTCGATAACGACACGCTTCGCCTGACCGAGATAGTCCAGCGTCGTGTTCTCGAGACGGTATCCCTTCTCCTCGGAGACGACCGTGCCGCCCGTGAGAATCGATATATCTTCGAGCATCGCCTTGCGACGGTCTCCAAAGCCAGGTGCCTTGACAGCCGCCACCTTGAGCGTGCCGCGCAGCTTGTTCACCACGAGCGTCGCCAGCGCCTCGCCCTCAACATCTTCCGAAATGATCAGGAACGGGCGTCCCATCTGCGCAACCTTCTCCAGAATCGGGAGAAGGTCCTTCATTGTGGAGATCTTCTTGTCGTGGATCAGGATGTACGGATCCTCGAGGACAACTTCCATGTTGTCGGCATCCGTGACGAAGTACGGCGAGAGATATCCGCGATCAAACTGCATTCCCTCCACGACCTCGAGAGTTGTCTCGGTGCCGCGAGCTTCCTCGACGGTGATAACGCCGTCCTTGCCGACCTTCTCGAATGCGTCGGCAATCAATTCGCCGATGGTCGGATCGTTGTTTGCGGAGATGGTTGCAACCTGTGCAATACGGCTGCGGTCCTGAATCTCTGCACTTTGTTCGCGGAGGTTCTCGACGATAGCCGTTACAGCCTTATCGATACCCCGCTTGAGATCCATCGGGTTTGCACCCGCGGTCACGTTCTTGAGACCCGAGGTCATAATGGCCTGGGCGAGGACGGTGGCCGTAGTCGTGCCATCTCCCGCGACGTCACTGGTCTTGGACGCTACCTCCTTGACCATCTGCGCACCGACGTTCTCGAGCTTGTCCTCGAGTTCGATCTCCTTGGCGACAGTGACGCCGTCCTTGGTGATCGTGGGGCTACCGAACTTCTTGTCGAGAATGACATTTCGTCCTGCAGGCCCGAGGGTCGCCTTCACTGCACGGGCGAGCTTTTGAGCGCCGGCGAGCAGTGCGTGACGTGCTTCTTCGTCGAATGACAATTGTTTAGCCATAGTATTTTTCGTTTTGTTGTTTGAAAGTAAGATAAGGGGGTTGGGTCATCGACCTAACCCTGTTGCATCGGTTCAGGAGAGGATTCCGAGGATGTCGCTCTCGTTCACGAGAACGCACTCGTCGCCACCGACTTTGACTTCGGTGCCGCCATACTTGGAGATGAGAACCTGATCGCCGACTTTGACAGAAAACTCGACCACTTCACCGTCGTCGTTTTTCCCGTTTCCAAGAGCGACCACTTCGGCCTCCTGTGGTTTCTCTTTTGCGGTATCAGGAAGGAAGATGCCGCCTTCAGACTTCTGCTCATCCAGTTCGATCCGCTTCACGAGGACGCGCGTTCCGAGAGGTGTGATGTTTGTTGCCATATATATTAGGTTGGTTTTCTTTGGGTTTGGGTTTTCAAATTTTCCGAGGATCGCTGGGCACGCCGCTGGCTCTGGATTGATTCAGGAGCGGGCCGACGATCGCCGGATGATTGAAAGGGTTTTAGAATCCCGGTCTCTCTACGACAGAGAGCCATAGAAAAGACCGGGAAAAAGTGAGGGGTTAGGACTTTTCTTCACCGACTTCTTCGAACTCGGCATCGACGACATCGCCCTTGGCCTGCTTGGGTTCTTCGGAAGCCTCTTCGCCTCCGCCTGCACCCGCTGCGGCCGCGGCTGCAGCAGCCATGGGATCAGCAGCTCCTCCACCGGCCTGTTGGGCAGCAGCGGCGAGCTCACCGAACTTCGCCTGAAGGGCGTCAGTAGCGGTCTTGATCTTTTCGGTATCATCGGACTCGAGCGCTTCCTCGACCTCTTTGACGGAGGCTTCGATCTCGGTCTTCGCTTCTTCAGGGAGTTGCTCCCCGAGTTCTTCGAGTTGCTTCTTCACGGTGTAGACCGCGTTGTCGGCGAGGTTGCGAACCTCAATGCCTTCCATGCGATCCTTGTCCGCATCGGCATACTTTTCTGCCTCCTGCTTGGCGGTCTCGATTTCTTCATCGCTGAGACCACTGGATCCTTCGATCGAGATGTTCTGCTCTTTTCCGGTCTCCTTGTCCTTCGCGGAAACCTTGAGGATTCCGTTTCGGTCAATGTCGAAGGTCACCTCGATCT
>JAHHLP010000409.1 GCA_018679295.1 Rhodothermia bacterium | reverse complement strand
GTCTTATGAGGCTTGATGATGCAAACAAGCGGCGGGTGCTCTCGAGATCCTGACTGAAACCCCATTCGCGCTCGATCTGCGCATCGAAATCGTAGTAGATGAAGACGAACGAGGAATCCAGCAGTGGCTCGTAGATCGATATGTCGCGGAGCTCGTAGGCGTTCCGGAAATTGGTAAAGAAGCCCTCGATGGTTGTCGGGTCGCCCAGCAGGTCACCGAACGGGTCGCCCTCTTCGAGCGCAGGTGCGAAGGGGTTGCAGGCGACCGACGTAACGACGAGCACGACCAGTAGGACGGTATGGCAACCCCGGCATCTCATTCCGCTTTCATTGATTCCGAATGTAATGACCCCGTCTCATCCAGGTGTAATCACGGACACGTTCGGTGCCACGCGACCTGCAGTACCATGGCTCAGTCCACAAACTCGGCCTTCAAATCACTCCACGTTGGCTCTGACCCGAGTTCGCGATCCGTCCATCGGGCGAGCCGCCACAGACCATCCGTACCCTGCTCAATTTCCCATCTGAGCTGACCGGTGAAGCTGGTCGGGATGTCTGGCCGATTGTGATTGATCGTAAGCGAATACCCCGTGTCGACCACGCTCATACGCTCCGAAACCGGGACGGCGGAAGAGTTGTCGAGCGTCAGTTCATGGCCAACGCTGAACTGGGCCGCCGATGCTACGGCAGTGAAGTACTGCTCTTCGTTCGTAGTGCTCCATCCACTGAAGATCGGGTTGTTGGCTTCGGCTGTAGATGTAGGAGTGAATTCGAAGTCGTCCGAGAACGACCGGCGATAGTTGAGGGTGTTCAGCTCCTCAACTGCCGACTGCAGGTTCTCTACCACCTGCTCGGGAGTGTCGGGCTGCAGATAAGTCCCGCCGCCGGTGATCGGTGGCTCCGGATCGCGCGTCCCGAACACGCCGCAACCCGCGGAAGCCATTGCGGCCGTCACAGCGAGGATTCGGAGGACGCCGATCATGGCCGTGGCGCTGTCTTCCTCGACAGGAGAATCATTCTCGGGGAGGTCCCTGTAAGTTCGCCTCCGTCGTAGTCCCCGAACACGGACCTAATTTCGAGTCTAGCCCGCTTGTATAGTCGTCGAAAGTCCTCGAGTTCGAGCAGTTGGACGGACTCCGAGAACCTGTGCTCCCGGCCATTGCGCCGGAGGATGATTTCTTTACGGATGCGACCGTCTTCCAGCGCGCGGTACTGTTCGATTTCTACCCCTTCGCGCCTCTCAGTATCTGACGGGACGAGGTTGGCTCGTACGTAATCCGGATTCAGGAAGTCCTGGAAGAACCAGCCCCCATCGACTAGAGAGTCGGCGATGGCGCTCACGGCACGTTGATGCTCCGCCTCGGACTCGAAGTAGCCGAACGCAGTGAAGAGATTCACGGCGCCATCGAAACAGCCCTCGCAGACAGGCTCGCGCATATCGCCCACACGAAAGTCAACCGTTACTTGCTGCTCGGAGGCCCGAGCCTTTGCCGCCTCTATCGAACGTTCGCTGAGGTCCAGGCCGGTCACCCGGTAACCTCTGCCGGCTAATTCTACTGCATGGCGTCCGCGGCCGCACCCGACATCCACAACGCGGTCGCCCGGCGACACATGGGTCGCCTTTTCAATCAGGTCGATTACCCGGCGCGCCTCGTCTTCGTCCCGGTGTTGGTAGACGATCTCGTACTCGTCGCGGTCAAACCATTCCTCGTACCACTTTGAAGTGCTCGAATCGGACGACGTTGTCTTTTGGCGTCCGCTCATGCGGCGACCTCGAGGAACGGCTGAACCGCCTCCTCACTTGATCGCGAATCGGGAAACCATGCTGTGAGCTTTTCTATCACCTCGTCAAGCAGCGCGTCGGGGCAAGAGGCGCCTGCCGTAAGGACGACCGTCAACGGGCGAACATCCGGTAACCAATCGGCCGTTTCCAGATGTTCTCCCTCCTCAGGGTCGAAATGTCTAATCAGATTGGATGACTCTATTTCGTCGGCGTCCCGAATGAAATAAGTGGGCATCGCCTGACTGCAAAGCTCTACCAGGTGGCTCGTATTTGAAGAGTTGTAGCCTCCGACAACGATGGCAAGGTCGGCGTCCTCGCGAACGAGCGCCAGGGTGGCGTCCTGGTTTTCCGTTGTGGCATAGCAAAGTGTATCGCTGGTGTCGGCAAAATGATCTGCGACGTTTTCCTCGCCATACCGCTCGACCATCGCACGGCGCAGCAGATCGGCAATCGCCTGGGTCTCGGTTGCGAGCATGGTCGTCTGGTTCACGACACCGACCCGCGTAAGGTCACGGTCGGGATCAAAGCCATCCGAAAAACGGTCGGCGAAATGCTCCAGAAAATACTCGACATCCTCCTTGCCGGTAATGACTGCTGCAAGTTGCTCTGCCTCAAAGAGATCGCGGACAACGACGACAGGGGCCGCCTGCTCGGCATGCGAAAACGTCGCCCGCGTTTCCTCGTGTAGACGCTTGCCGTGGATGACGATCGTGTAGTCGCGCTCGCCGATCTGCTTGCTTCGCTTCCAAACCTTTTCGACAAAGGGGCAGGTCGTATTGTAAGCGTACGTATCCACGCCGCGTCGTCGCAATTCCGCGTCTACCTCGAGGGTGGATCCGAACGCAGGAATGATCACAACGTCGCCCGGCTGTAGCTCATCGAAAGGAATGAGCTGTTCTCCATGGGTTGTTCGCAGGAACTGGATGCCACGGCTTTGCAGGTCGCCATTCACGCGCGGGTTATGAATCATCTCTGAGAGGAGGAAGATTCGCTTTCCGGGATTCTCATCGATGGCGCGGTACGCGATCTCAACCGCGTTTTCCACCCCGTAGCAGAACCCGAAATGGCGAGCAAGTTTGAACCGCACAGGCCCGAAGTCAATGACCGACGGCGAGAGGTCCTTCTTTCTCGGATCCGTAATCCGACGAGCCTCTTTCACCGTCGAGATGACGGAGCTGCGATAGAAATCCGGTACGTTGAACTTTCTGGCCATGCGGACTGACGCATTCAAATAGTTTGCTAACCAAATAGAACGCTTCAAACAAAGCCATGTTCAGTGTCACAGACGAGTGTCCAGCCGCTCTGCGACATCCCGTCGCCACGCGTGAAACTGACCTTTTTCGATTCTCGCACGAGCCTCTCTCATCAGCCACGAATACAGGGCTAGATTCTGGAGCGATGCGATCTGCGGACCCAGCATCTCACGGGCCATGAAGAGATGTCGTAGGTAGGCCTTGGAGAAATGAGTCGAAGCGTACGAGTCGAGCCCGGCGTCGACGGGGGAAAAGTCATCCTTCCATTTCTCATTGCGAATGTTCAGAACTCCCTCAGTCGTAAACGTCATTCCGTTGCGCGCGTTTCTCGTCGGCATCACGCAGTCGAACATGTCGATGCCCCGCGCGATGTTCTCAACGAGGTTCGCCGGGGTTCCCACGCCCATCAGGTAGCGCGGCTTATCCTCAGGGAGGAGGGGTGCAACCACCTCGACCATCTCGTACATCTGTTCGGCCGGTTCACCGACCGACAAACCGCCGATGGCATATCCAGGAAACTTCATGTCGACCAGCCTTTCTGCCGACTCCCGGCGAATCTCGGGGTAGACTACACCCTGTACGATGCCAAATAGCGCCTGACTATGGCCGTACAAGCTTTCGGTTTCGTGGAAGCGGTTGAGGCAGCGTTTGGCCCATCGAATGGTGAGATCATTCGACGTCCGAGCGTACTCGGCTGTCACGTCTCCCGCCGGACACTCGTCGAGCACCATGATGATGTCCGCACCGATCTGCCGTTGGATATCGACAACATTCTCTGGCGTGAACATATGTTCCGTGCCATCGAGGTGGCTCCTGAATACGACGCCCTCTTCTGACAGCGTTCGTTGATTAGACAGGGAGAAGACCTGGTATCCTCCGGAGTCGGTAAGGAGGGGCCGATCCCAGCCCATGAATCGGTGCAGGCCCCCGGCCGACTGGATAAGCTCTGTGCCGGGCCTCAGAAAGAGGTGGTAGGTGTTTCCCAGTATGATCGCTGCATCGATGTCGGTGACAAGTGATCGAGGCAGCACGCCTTTTACCGTTCCGACGGTGCCCACCGGCATGAACACGGGTGTCGGGATTTGGCCGTGATCGGTCCGGATCAACCCGGCGCGGGCAGACGACTTCGCATCCGTTGCTTCAAGAGTGAATTGCATGGGCGGACGACGGTGTGCGCTGCGTAATCGGCGGTGCTAAAGCGCTACGCGAACGGCTTCCTCGCGAGTCACGGCGCCGGACTTGAGCGTGTTCAAGAGATCCTGCGCATTCTCCCCACCAAGGCCGATAGCCAGCACTTTCTCTGAGACGCGTATGATCACATATGCTTCGGTGCCCACTGCAGCGTAGCTGCTCACGTTCGAATACCGGCGGTAATGCCGGTGAAAAGCGAGTGCCGACACGATCTCGAGACTGTCGATGTCTGACCGGCGGACCGTGACAGGCTCATCGCCTCTGGCTAGTGACACGTTGCAGTCATCAACCGTGATCACCGTACCCCGTTGGAATCCCACCAGGCATAAGGCGAGGAAACCAACCATAGACACTACCTGAACGGCCCAGTAGAGGATGGCTACCGTCCCCAGCGGGTCATCCATAATCGTCGGCTTCAAGATCGCCCAGGCAATGAAGTTCGCTATGAGGATCCCGATCAGCATCATGATCGTGGCGAAGTAGTAGCGGGCTTCGGACTGCAATACGTCCGCATGCCGGCCGACGAAGCGGCCGAAAACGGATCGCGTCGGGTCGAAACGACGCGGTATTTCGAAGCGACGCTCAGTCATAACCTGTACGGTATCTGGGTCTCACGTGTCTTTCTTCCGTATCTGCCGCCGACGGTCAGTCAGGGGGCATTTCCGGATTTCCTGGCGGGCAGAAACGAACAATGCGGGCTATTCCTTGCGTGCATA
>JAHHLP010000433.1 GCA_018679295.1 Rhodothermia bacterium | reverse complement strand
CCGTTTCGATGACAGAGATGTCATGTGCCGGATCGACGTCGCCTGCGACATGCACAACGTTATCATCCTGAAAGCACCGGACGACGTGGACAATGGCGTCGACCTCTCGAATGTGGCTGAGGAACTGATTGCCTAGACCCTCACCCTTCGAGGCGCCTTCCACCAGGCCCGCAATGTCCACAAATTCGATCGTCGTCGGGACAGACCGCGCGGACCCCGCCATCTCGGCCAGCCGGTCGAGGCGTTTGTCGCGGACGGGAACGACTCCTACATTCGGATCAATCGTACAAAACGGATAGTTGGCCGATTCTGCACCCGCATCACTCAGGGCGTTAAAGAGTGTCGACTTCCCGACGTTCGGCAGCCCGACGATTCCACAGCGTAGCGGCATTCACGCTCTCATGTGTTCTATCGATAGCAAAGTCGCCGGTAATCACCTCGTGTCCGCTTATGTTCCGTTCTACGGACGAGCCAGTGCCAGCGTGCGGGCGAATTCGCAGAGGTTTGTCGGTAGCGATTGCCCGAGCGTCACGCGTCGCTTCGAAGTGGTGGTGCGGCTAGGGGCCGCGCTTCTCCTGCTGTGCGGTGCCGTACTCACTCGGCCGGGCGTGGCCCAGGTCGCGCCCCAACCGGATATCCTTCAGCTGGGCGGCGCCGTGTTGCCCGGAATAGGATTTCAGATAGGCTATGTGGAAGCAGGGCCAGCATTTACCCGAGAAGCTTTTGCGTACGTGGATGTAGCACCGAGATTCGGGTCCAACCGCGAGGAACTCCAGGTCTCGGCGGGGCTGGGAGCGGGTATCCGCGTAATCGGAACGCTTGAGACGCTAACGCTGATCACGCCCCGCGTCTGGGATTTTCACCTGGGGTTTCGGTTTGGTCCGGGGCTCAACTTCGCCGCGGAGGAAACGCGCAGCGACAAGAATCAACGGTTTTCTCTCTTTCTCGAGCCTTTTGGGAGGTTCACGGTTGCGCCGAAGGGCGAGCAGATCTACTTCCTCGAAGGAGGAATCAACAGACCATATCTGCGGCTGGGGGTTTGGTTGGCCATCTGACCGAATCCGCGGCGCTCTCATCAAATCAAAGCGGGCCGTAAGAGGCGACCCGGTCGCGCCGGTCACGGACCCTCTTCCTTGTCGCGCTGCTTCTTGACGAGTTCCTCCACCTGCTTCCTGACGGTGATGTTCTCAAACACTACACCGACGCAGTCGTGGGGAATGGGGAAAGCCTTGACCGCATAGTATCCGGTGGCCACGTTCGGATCGCCCGCGTATTCAAAGCTCCCTAGTTCCGAAGAACGCTTTGTGCGCACAACGTCCGCGTAAACCGGAGGGATATACGTGCCTTCGAGAGCGGGGAAAGCATCAATAATGCGCTTTCCGACCAGTTTCGTCAGGTCGGCATCGGTGTACTGCGATGCTGACTTGTTGGCGTAGACGAGGCGCAAGCTATGCGGATCATCAAGATCCTCCATGTGGAAGATCAACAGGCCCACTACAAGCTCTGCGAAAACGGCCTTGATCCATCCGACCATCTCGTCGATGGTTGACGGGCCAACAGAATGGTCTTCTCCCATGGCATACCACCAGACTCACTTCTTCGGGAGGCGTTCGGCGCGTGCAGCCGGACGTCAAGCACGAGCTCTCCGGTAGATAGACAATCGGGGCGTTCTGCACAAGTGCCGGCGAGCGCCTTCCTGCACATCACCAATCAATATTTCGGACCGTGACAAACTCGCGCTCCGGCAGCCGAACGGCAGTCAGCTTGCCCAGAAGCGGGTTGAAGCGGTAGACGCATCCGGTATCGATGTTGATGAGCTGCGGTCGATCGATGGGCTTGGGGACAGGCGTATGACCACAAACGATCGGCTTCTCCCAGGCGTACTCGTCCACGTTGAGGTGGCCACGCTCCCACAGGAACACCTCGGCCTCAACGTGCTCGAGGTTTTCCTTTATGGTCATGAAGGGCTTGATGCCGGCGTGCACAAAGAAGAAATCGTCGGTTTCGAAGTAGTATTTCGTGTCACGCACGAACTGCACGTGGTCATCCGGAAATCCATCTCCTTTTAGACCATTGAAGTAGCTGCTCAGTGTTTCCCGGCCCCCGTTCATGGACCAGATCTCGTCGAGGCCGGCGTCAATGTAGTCGATAAACATCGATTCATGGTTGCCTCTCAAGAACGTGCACTGGTAGTCATCGCTCACTTCCAACAGGAGGTCAATGACGCCCTTCGAGTCAGGTCCGCGATCCACGTAGTCACCGACGAACACCAGGTGGCTGTCGGAGGTGAGTTCGAGGCGGTCCAGAAGGCGCTCCAGCGTCTTGAGACACCCATGCACGTCGCCGATTGCGATCAATCCCATCTTGGAGGCTAGTCTGGGGACTCCTGATTAGAGGAAACGGCTCGTTTTGCGACGGACTCCATTCCTACGAGACCACGACCCTCTTTCTTCAACAGGCCCTCATCGTGCAGATGAACGAGGACGGCGTCCAGTATCCCGTTTACAAATTTGCCGCTGTTTTCCGTGCTGTACTTCTTCGCGATTTCTATTGCTTCGTTGATCGACACCTTTGGAGGAATGTCCGGGAAGGAGAGCATCTCACA
>JAHHLP010000039.1 GCA_018679295.1 Rhodothermia bacterium | reverse complement strand
GAGTTTACCATCTTCAGATGATCGACAAGTTTCCGGTAGCCGGCATCATGAACCTGCCGCAGCCCGAACTGCCGACTGCATGGGTCTACTACATCACTGTGGATGACGTGGATGCAGCTGCGAAACGTGCCGAAGAACTTGGCGCGAAGGTGCACGTGCCGCCGATGGACATCCCGACGGTTGGGCGATTCGCTGGGATACTGGATCCGCAAGGCGTCTTCTTTCACGTCATCAAGTACGAAGAACCGGCCGAGGGATCAGAGATGCCCAATGTCGACTTCGCTCAGTCGTTCGTGACACCGGGCGCATTCAGCTGGTTTCAGCTCCAGACCTCCGATCCCGAGGCGGCAGCCGAATTCTACACCAAGCTTCTTGGGTGGGAAGTCGTGGTGAGCGAAATGCCGTCGGGTCCGTATCGGGAAATCAAGGTGGACGGTGCCGGGATGGGAGGCATCATGCCGCTATGGTCCGACGAAGTCCCGCCTCACTGGAGTGCATACGTCACTGTGGATGACGCTGACGCGGTTGCGACCGCCGCAAAGTCGTCAGGTGCGACGGTAATTGTGCCACCGACGGACATTGAGAAAGTCGGCCGCTTCGCAACCGTCCAGGATCCGACGGGCGGAATTCTGAACGTGATCAAGTACGTTCCGATGCCGGAACCGGCCTGAGCTGTAGATCTCAGTTGGTGATATCGGCTTGACCCCCAACACAACCGTGTTGGGGGTCTGTTGTTTTTGATCGGGGATGATTAGACCTGTGCAGTGAGTCCGCGTCGGGCGGATTGTTTCGCGCGCTCTCTATCGCCCAATTTCTATCGCCTGGTCTCTGTCGATCCACGACCAATTCAAGGATTGAGCGCAGGGTTGTCACTATTTTTATCCGCTTACATTTTGACGCTCTGCTCTGCATCGTCGCCACGCTGGTACCTGACCGGACGGGGCAATTCATCCAAACTTGCGGCCGCCACCCATGTCCGACGAACCTAGACCGCTGATCGTAGCCAAGTTTGGAGGCACGTCTGTTGCAGACGCCGGCCGCATCGAGGAGGTGTGCAAGATCGTTGCGAACACCGCTCGAGATGGTCGGACGATCGTTGTCGTGTCGGCGCTCGGAGGTATGACCGACGCACTTGTCGGATCGATTGACAATGCGATCACCCGATCCGGCCAACCGTCAGAATCTGTAGCGGCACTGGTCGAGCGGTTCGAGAAGGCCGCGACCCGCCTTCTGCCTGCTGATAGTCTCTCGGAACTGTTCGCGGTTGTCAATCAGCACTGGGCCGATCTCGGCGAATTGCTGGACGGAATCTTCTTGCTGCGGGAATGCACGCCTCGTACTCGCGATGCCGTCATGGCGATCGGCGAGCTTGTCAATGCGCCACTTGTTGCCGCGGCCCTCGCTGCACGGGACGTAGCGGCTTTGCCCGTGGACGCCCGCGAGCTTATTCGCACAGACAACAACTTCGGGGAGGCCAACGTCGACATCGATGCCAGCTACGGTAACATCCGGCGCTGGCATGAGGCATTTCCCGCGAATCGGGTGGCTGTGGTAACCGGGTTTGTTGCGTCGACGGCGAGCAAGGTTACCTCTACGCTGGGGCGCTCGGGAAGCGACTACACAGCTACGCTGATCGGTGGCGCACTGGACGCCGAGCGTGTCGAGATCTGGACTGATGTCGACGGTGTGATGTCGGCGGATCCGCGCGTCGTCAACGATGCCTACACCATTGACGAGTTGAGCTACGTAGAGGCAGGCGAGATGGCGTACTTCGGCGCAAAGGTGCTGCATCCACGGACCATGCGACCGCTGATTGCCCGGTCCATCTCGCTGCACATTAAGAACACCTTCAATCCATCCGCGAAGGGCACGATCATCAGCAAGGCCGGCCGGCCGTCGGGTGGGATGGTGAAGGCGATTACTTCCGTGCGGGACGTGGCCGTACTCATGATCGAGGGGACCGGGATGGCCGGCGTCCCCGGTGTCTCGGCCCGCGCTTTCACTTCGTTGGCAGCGCAAGACATCAACGTGCTGATGATATCGCAGGCCTCCAGCGAGCAGTCCATCTGTATCGTTGTTAAAGACTCGGATATTGACGCCGCCGTGCGCGAGCTAACGCAGGCCTTCGAACTCGAACTGTCGCGGCAAGACATTAGCCGAATCCATGCGATCCGCAAATGTGCTGTGATTTCGGCAGTCGGGGACCGAATGCGCCACAAGCCGGGCCTCGCCGGTCGCATGTTCTCGTCTCTCGGCAGGTGCAACGTTAACATACTGGCAATTGCACAAGGGGCATCAGAGACCAACATATCGGCGGTCGTTGAGGACCGGGACGTAAAGCCCGCGCTGACAACACTTCATTCTACGTTTGCTCGCGGCGAGCGCCACGCACATGTCTTTGTGTTCGGAGCCGGCGGCGTGGCCACGCGTCTACTCGACTTGCTCCGGCAGCAGGAGGCGTGGCTGTCGGAGGAGCAGCGGCTATTTTTCACGCTGATCGGAATGGCTAACTCGCGATCCGTGCTTTGGTCTGATACCGGGATCGGGGTGGACGAAGCGGTTGAGAGACTTGAAGAGGATGGAGAGGCAGCGACGACGGATCAGATTGTAGAGCGACTACTTCGCTCGCAGCTCGACCGGCTCATCGTTGTCGATGCGACTGCGTCGGACCGCGTGGCGAACGCTTATCCGCAACTGCTGGGTCGCGGTATCGCTGTGGTTGCCGCGAACAAGAAGGCCAACTCGTCGAGCCAGGAGTTCTACCGGACGGTGATGCGGGCTCGGCGGGAAGGGAGGGCGGTATACCTTTACGAGACCACCGTAGGGGCTGCCTTGCCGGTGCTTACGACGATTCGGGACCTTGTCGATTCCGGAGACGAGATCATCAGGATTCGAGCGGTGTTGTCGGGCACACTGGCGTTCCTCTTTAATGCTGTATCGTCGGGTGCGAAATTCTCCGAGGCCGTGGAGACCGCACGTGCGAAAGGCATCACGGAGCCGGACCCGCGGGAGGACCTGCGGGGTGCGGATGTTCGACGGAAGCTTGTGATCATGGGTCGAGAGATGGGTCTTGAGCTGGAGCCGTCGGACGTGTTCATCGAGGAAATCGTCGAGTCTGACTTCTACGAAGGGTCGATAAAGGACTTCACCGGACGTCTCCCGGGACTTGACAAGAGCTGGCGCGATCGCGCCGACGAGGCCGCCGCTGCGAGCAGCCGACTCCAGTTCGTCGGAGAGGTTAGTCGGGACGGTGTGGCTGGGCGTGTAGAGCGTGTTGCCCTCGATTCCCCCTTTGGGCTGCTGTCCGGAACCGATAACCTCTTTGTCTTTGAGACACGCAGGCACGAGGGAAATCCGTTCATCGTTCGTGGGCCGGGGGCGGGGCCAGAGACCACGGCCGGAGGAGTTTTGTCGGACATGCTCATCGCCGCCCGGACCATGAAGTGAGCTGCGCGTCATCTTCGCAGGACCACTCTTGTCATTGCCGCGGACGGAAATCAATTGGCGGGTTAGGCTAGTCGCGACCTTGCATGGGCCCCGGGTCAAGCCCGGGGTGACGACATTTGCGTCGTTGCCGTGCTCTTGTCATTGCTGTGCTCTTGTCATTGCCGCGGAAGCGGCAATCCATTGGCGGGT
>JAHHLP010000220.1 GCA_018679295.1 Rhodothermia bacterium | reverse complement strand
CCTGCGGACGATCGACACGACTTCGAGCTATCAACACAGGCGGCGGCCAAATATCTCAGCGAGATCTACACAACGCTGGCGCAGGCGTCGGGTCTGTTGGTGATCGCGTCGTACAACTGGGGTGAGCACCGGGTCGTGTCGAAACTCGAGCAGATGCCCGATCCGGAAGCGTTCGAGGGGATGGGTCGGAGTCCCGACGAGCGAAATTACTGGCGATTCTATGAGGAGTTTGGCAACCGAATGCCCGAACAGACCAAGGACTATGTGCTCAAGATTTTCGCGGCCGCGGTCATCGGCAGCAACCCGCGCCTCTTCGGGTTCGACTTCGACGACCCGCTTGCCGAGCATCGATGAGCGCGACCGGTTCCAACTCGCTTTTGCGCAATTGTATGTGAAAGTCGGTCTTGGTACTAACGAGGCGGCGTTGTACACTTCAAATTGCTGCGGTTTGTCCCTTGCGGATGCTTCCGAACAGACCCTATTGAACGAATCGGCGGGTGCGCCCGATGATCTGGAGGCGCAGGAAACGTAATCGAACCTATCTCTATGCGGGCCAATCGAATATTGGTTTGGTCCGAGCCGAGAACCAGGATTCGTTCGGCATTTTTAAGGACGGATCCGGTGATGACAGAGAACTCCTTTTTGTTGTGGCCGACGGAATGGGTGGACACGACAGAGGACGCGAAGCCAGCATGGTTGCCGTCAAGACGGTCCGCGAGAGGTTTTTCGAATCCGGTGATGAGCCACTTCTGACACGGTTACGTGAGTCGTTCGAGGAGGCCAATCGGAGAGTTAGAGAATGTGCCATCTCCGCTACGGAGGAAGTACGCATGGGTACGACCTGCACGGCGCTCGCGTTGGGATCGCAGACCAGCTGTATAGGTCACATTGGAGACAGCCGGGCATACCTGATTAGTCGTTCGTCTGTTCGTCAGCTGACGCTTGATCACACCGTTGCAGAGGAACTTCACCGCGAAGGGGTACTGACCAGTTCGGAGGCGTCGGCTCACCCGAGCAGGAACATGCTTAGACGGGCTCTGGGAATAGAGGATGAGTGTAGTCCCGATGTGTTTCTGATTGATCCGCCTCGCGTCAACGACAGGATCGTGCTGTGTTCGGACGGACTCGGCCGCGTCAGCAAGGATGAAATAGCAGATATCGCGCGTCGAACAGATCCCGAGACAGCCTGTACCGATCTGATCGATCTGGCGAAGAAGAGAGGCGGCCATGATAATGTTACGGTGCTTCTCGTAGCCGTGAGATAGGCCACGGTTTTGAACGCTGAGAAACGGACATGAGCGACCCAATCATCGGACAGGAGATCGACGGCTACCTCATCGAGGGAATTCTCGGCAGGGGTGGAATGGGCATTGTGTACCGAGCCAAGGACGTCGCACTTGCTCGTGACGTAGCGCTGAAAGTGATCGATCCGGCGCTCACGCGTAACGAATCGTTCCTGCACAGATTTCACTCAGAGGCGCGTGCTCTGGCGCGTGTCAAGAGTAACCACATCGTTTCCGTACACGCCCTTCGCCAGACGCGTCTCGGGCTCTGCATCGTAATGGAGTATGTGGAAGGGGGAACGCTTGCCGACGTAATCAAGAAGGGTGCTATCTCTGTCGAAGAATCTCTCGACGTCGCCCGGCAAATCCTTCTCGCCTTCAAGGATGCACACGGGGTCGGCGTCGTACATCGTGACATCAAGCCAAGCAATATTATGCTAACGTCCGACGGGCTGGTCAAAGTGACGGACTTCGGACTTGCAAAGGTTCACGAACCCGGATCGGACAGCACGGTCACCCAGGGAATGGCGGGTACGCTCTATTATATGTCGCCTGAGCAGGTGAAAGGTTTGCGAAATGTAGACAGCCGCAGTGACCTTTATTCGATCGGGATGACGCTTTATGAGATGGTAACCGGACGACTTCCGTTCGACAAGACCGAAAGCCAGTTCACCATTCTGAAGATGATTGCGGAGGAGAAACTCGAACCGCCGACGAAGTTCAGAAAAGACCTGCCGAAACCTCTCGCTAGAGTAATTGGCCGTGCTCTAGAGAAGGACCCGGGGCGCCGGTTTGCATCGGCTGAAGAGATGCTCCGCGCCGTCAATGATCTCCAATCCTCACAAGAGCTTACGCCCACTCGCAAGAAGAAGTCGTTTGTGATACCGGTAGCGGCGACGCTCGCCGTCATTGGAATTGGTATCGCGGCATACTTCCTCGTTCCCCGAATTCTCAAGACTCTTGCGAGTGAGAGCGGCCCAGTGGATGTTCAGTCGACGACGGCAGTCGCCGATGTCGACAGCGCAGAGTTAAGTACAGACCCGACGCTCGCTGCAGACTCGACCGAAGTCCCGGATCCTGTCGCGGCGCTTCTCGCGGACAATACGCAGACGACCCCCAATTCGGTAGATGAGCCTCGATCGCCGGCGCGGGCAGAGACGCCCAATGAACGCGAGCCAGTCGACGCGGCGCCGGCCGAGGGACGACTGGATATCCGCTCGTCGCCGGCGAATGCACTCGTATTTGTGGACGGAAAACAGGCTGGGACTACCCCGGGAGTGATCTCCGGAATTACACCTGGAAGAAGAGAGGTTGTGGTTCGCCTTGGCGGCTATTCGGAGTATCGGACGACTATCGACTTGCGCGCGCTCGATACGTATCGGCTCGATGTCGAACTCGAACGGCAGACCGGCACGCTAAGACTCCGCGTTATTCCGTGGGCGGACGTCGACATTGAGGGGGTTGAGTCGATTGCCGAAGTGACTGCCGCATGGAGGTCGCGCGTGCTCCCGGTGGGAACCTATACGGTGACCGCGACGAACCCCAGTCTCGGCCGGTGCACGCTGCCGGTGTCTGTTGCATCTGACCGGACAAATGACGTAGTTGTCAACTACGAGCGAAAAGTCGGCGTGCCGGTTACTTCTATTGATTCAGACGGCCAGTACCTGACCGGCGCTGAGATTTTCTTGAATGGGCAGTCTACGGATGCGTGGACCCCGCACACCGTGGAGTTGACAGTGGGTTGTTCGTACGTCGTTGACGTTCGTAAGGACGGCTATAGCAGGTCCGGCCGCCCTCTTACAGTTCGCAGAAATGAGGACGAATCAGAGCCTATTAGATTGACTTTGGCGCGTGACTCACAGTAAACCCAGTTGCCCAAGCTGGAGGTAATTATGGGAATCAACCGACGAACAATAAAGCTACATGTCCTGGCACCGTTAGCGTGCGTCACTGCCCTGGTTCTGTCTAGTGGTATCGCACCGGTCGCTTTCGGACAAGAAATGGATTGCGACGAAGCGCTGAATCGAGCCCAGAACTTGTACTTCGAAGGCCGCTTCGACGAGACGTTGACTTTGCTCCAAGGCTGTCTACGACAGGGAGCATTCCCCGAAGACAGCCAGCAACAAGAGGTGTATTTGCTAATAGGTCGAACGAATTACGCGAAAGGTCTTGAGAACGAAGCGCGAAATGCGCTCCGCGCTCTTTTGACGATTGTTCCTAGTTATCGAGCCGACCCCGCGCAACTACCTCCATCGTTTGTACAGTTGGTTGAAGAAGTTCGGCAGGAAATGGCGGCAGAGGCGCCGGCCGCTCAAGCTGAACCGACTGTGCAGGACGACGAGGGTGGCGGTTCGACCAAATGGCTGTTGATAGGAGGCGGTGCGGTGGCGGCAGGGGTCCTTGTGGCCGTTCTCGCTGGCGGCGGCGGCGGTGGCAACGGCGGAGGAAATGGCGGAGGAAATGGCGGACCGACCAAACTGTCTGCCCCGCCAGGGCTCCCGTGAGCCGCGGCTTGCCTTGAACAAATGGAATAAATCTCTTTCAGAGTCCGGCAATAAATAGACCGGCCAATTTACGTGGCATAGGAGGAAATCAGCATGCGATCTTTTACGCAGTTCTCGATCGTGATCACATTGAGCTTAGTGTATGTGGTACCGGCTGCGGCACAAGTGCCTGGGAATATTAATTTTCAGGGTAACCTGAGCGAAAGTGAGAGCCCGTTTACCGGATCGGCCAACATCACATTCAATATTTATGACGTCGATTCGGGCGGTACGCCTCTGTGGACCGAGTCCCACTCGAGCGTTGTTGTGA
>JAHHLP010000426.1 GCA_018679295.1 Rhodothermia bacterium | reverse complement strand
ATCGTATGCACGGCGACCTCCTCTTCGCGACCGGTTTTTGACGCGAGTGACGTTACTCCCGGTACGCACATCAACGGGGTTGGATCGTTCCGGCCCGACATGATCGAAGTGCCTCCGGCTACCGTGCGCAAGGCTGTTCTCATCGTAGACCACCGTGAGTCGTGCCTGGCCGAGGCTGGTGACGTGCTGGCGCCCTATCAAACGGTGGAGGATGCGGCTGCCGCAATCCATGCAGAACTAGGCGACGTTGTGCTCGGACGGGCGGGAGGACGCCCTGATGATGATGCCGTGACCTTCTTTAAGTCGGTCGGTAACGCGGTACAGGACCTGTACGCGGCGTCGCACGTGGTTGAACGGGCTGAGACGGAAGGCTGCGGCCACCGAGTTCGGATTTGACAATCAAAGGTCAGGATATGCGGCCGGCTCCCTCGACAGGCCGACGTCGGAGGCGGCTGGAGGAAATTCCGTTCAGATCCCTTCTACTGCAGGTGAAAAAGCTTGACGGTTCACCCGGGCTATCAGAACCGGTGGTTCAGCCCGAGTGTCCATATTTTTTTGGTCGATTTCGTCTGACCGAATTCGATTGCGTCCGACCGAAAATTCGCCACATTACGTTCGTAAGAACGGTAGTGGAACGTCCGTCGCATTCTTCAGGCGATCCACGCAGGTATTGTCTGTCTACGGATACGATTTTTTTGATGCCTGTCACCATTTCTGGCTAGCTGCCTATTAAAGTAGGAAAGTCATGATGAAAGAGATCAGATTCCGAATCGCGACGATTTTGATTGTGGTGGCCCTATTTGCCGTTGGCTGTTCTGACAACGTCGGGCCGGACGCCGACAATCCGACGGATGGGATTGGCCTGTTCTCGGGTGAGATCGATCCTTCAACCGGCTCGATACTCCTGAAGACGCTGGAGGTGGAGGGCACCGACGCCGTGCCGGTCCGCATTGAGCTTCATGGCCGGTTCGTGCGGGATCGGACACCGGAGGGCTCCATCGGACTGGCGGTCGCCGTCCGAAATGTGGATAGCAAGGCGCTTTACGCAACGGCCGAACTGGTACTGACGGACTTCCGCCCCGAAACCGTCACTCCGCATTTCGACTTCGCGGACTGGATCATTTGCCCAACGACGACCGGCGGTGACACGACGGGCGTCGGCACAACGACCGGCTGCGGTTTTGGCTACGTCTACTCTGAACTCCTTGGTGACGACGGCGTGTTGTCGCCTGGCGAAACATCCGGCGAAAAGCTGATGGTCTTCGTCAATCCTAACAACGTGTCTTTCTCATTCAATGTAGAGGCCCGCTTCGGCATGCAGCCGAATCGGCCGCGCATCGCCGGCGTCTTCTTCTCGGATCACAACGGTAACGGCGTTCGGGACCCGAATGAGCCGCCCTTCGGAGGCGGATGGGTAAACGTTACCGGCCCCGGAATCGACTCTGTGACCGTAGGCGTCGGCGCCGACGGAACCTACTCGATCGGCGTGCGCGAGCCCGGCCTCTATAACCTTTGGGCTGTCCCGCCACCAACATTCGCACCTGTCGAACCAACGACCTCTAACCCGCTCGAAGTTGTGTTGCTGCCTGGTCCGAACGGGTTGCCGCAGAGCTTCCTGCATGCCGACTTCGGTTGGGTCAACGCGCCGCTGACGAGACCTGTGTGGTTCATCAGCGGAAGCTTGGACAGTCTGGCGCTGGACCCGTACAGCCTGATTGACATCAGTCTCTCAGGGCGCGTACTCAATCTGCACGTGGGTTTCTCAGGGTGCAGTCCGGATCACCCGCTGCAGCTGTATATGGTCGACGGATTCATGGAGTCGTTTCCAGTACAGGCCCGGCTAGTACTGGATCATGACGACCGAGGAGAGCTGTGTGCGGCGTGGTTCCAGCAGCGAGTCGCATTTGACCTGCAGCCGATCGTGGACGAATACGTGAAGTCGTACGGTCAGCTGGATCCGATCATCTTGAACTTTGAGGCCTCTGACGGCTCGGTGCATTCGATCGAGATGCGGCCTTAGGTTGATCGACACTATGCATCGATTTTGGCGAAGCTGCCCCCGGTTCGGGCAGTAACGTCGACTCGTTTCAGGAGGTCTTCAATCTGGGATTCGCCCTTCTTGAGCCCTCTTCGGTAGGCCCATCGGTAGAGCCAGGAAGAGAAATACCCGGTCACGATTCCGGTGAGCAGAAATCCCGCGATCCCCTCTGCGACACCGACCTTTTTCCCCATGGCGAGACCGACTATCAATCCGAAGAGCGTCGCGAAAATGGCTGAGATTCCGACGCCGTATGTAAGGTTTCGCACCTTCCCATACCTCATGTCCAGCTGAACCGAGACTTCTGTCGAGTTTTCGTCCAGAGCATGCATCCTCACTATCATCCTGTTGAGGTCGGCAATGCTCATGTGATACGAAAACATGTTCAATTCCGAAGCGGTCGTCACCATGCTGAGTTGCGGTACCTTAAAGACCAGCATGGAGTCGGCGAGTCGATCTTCGTCCCCGACTACTTCCATAAGCTCCAGGTTGTAGGGTGGTGCGGGGAAGATCGCTCGCATCGCATCAAGGACGTCTTTTTTGGGAGCTCTGATGACGCGCGAGATGTCGATGCGGTTTTCCGGAGTACGCAGAAAGCGCGAAGCTCGATCGCCTGCCTCGTCGGACAGCGTCACGGATGAATAGCGCTGAGCCTCGCGCTCTTCCAGCGCTACCTGCACAAACTCGGCGTCGATTCCAGCTTCCTCGGCGATAGCGGTCAGTTCGCCGACACTGAATTTGTGATCTTGTGAGCCCCGGTCTGACGGGTCCGCCAGAGCCTTGCTCCTATTCTCCAGGCGCTGTGCAGCCTCGGCCTGGAGGCGAGCCGCTATCCGCCAGATCTCCTGCGCTTCGTCGATGTCAAACGTCGACTTCTTGGCGGCGCGGTTTCGATCTTCGCGAACTTCGTGGACTGCGTCGTAGTAATCGAAATCGTCAGCGGCGGCCTCTGAGTCCGTGTCTGAATGCGGTGGTCGTTGCGTGCGTCGTTTTTCCATTATACCGTCTTCAAATTCAAGGCAAGACTACGTCTCAGGAGATCTGCGGTTCACCAGCTTGATGTTCCTTGAGTTTCGCGCGTACTTGCTTCCGTCGTAATACGGTTCGCGACACCGTCGTAAACCCCGCACTTTATGGGCTCATTCAGAGACCGATTCCACACGCCGCCGCAATGAAAGCGCATCGTACAGCTCTGATCCTGTCGTTTGTACTGTTCCTGCCGGTCTCGCAGGATTGGACGGTTACCGCACAGCCATCATTAGATCCATACCTGGTCGTGCTCGGCATTTCGCAAGACGGTGGAACGCCGCAGGCTGGCGCGCGGGACCACCCCGGCTGGGATGATCCGTCGTTGCGGACGCTTGCGGCTTGCCTGGGCTTGATCGACCCGGTGACTTCGCAGCGATGGCTGTTCGAGGCGACACCCGACCTTCGACCGCAGTTGCATCGGCTGGACCAGCAGCATCCCGTGGACGCGACGCCGGGCATCAGCGGCATCTTCCTGACGCACGCACACATCGGACATTACACGGGCCTGATGTTCCTGGGCCACGAGTCGATGGGGGCGAGCCAGGTTCCAGTGTACGCGATGCCGAGAATGCGCGCCTTCCTCGAAAACAATGGACCCTGGGATCAGCTCGTTCGATATCGGAACATCGCGCTTCACGACATCGAGGCGGGCAGCGCGACCGCACTCAACGAGCGGATCTCCGTCACACCGATTCTGGTACCCCATCGGCAAGAATACTCTGAGGTGGTCGGATTCAGGATCGACGGTCCGAACCGGTCAGCGCTGTTCATACCCGACATCGACAGTTGGGAAGAGTGGGACGAACAGGGTATGCGTATCGAAGCTATCCTCGAATCGGTTGACGTTGCCTACCTCGATGCAACCTTCTATGCAGACGGCGAGATTCCCGGCCGCGACATGTCGGGTTTTCCGCACCCGTTCATCGTCCATACAATGAAACGACTCGAGGCGCTGTCGCTCGAAGATCGGGGCAAGGTGCGGTTCATACACCTGAACCACACCAACCCTGCTCAGCGGCTGCAGTCAGAGGCGAGACGAGAAATTGAGCAGAACGGATTTCGCGTTGCCGAGGAAGGTGAAGTCGTAGGGCTATAGGATGGATCGGCAATTATCGCGGCCGAATCCCGGCGAGCGTTGGAGAGCTTGGCGCGACGGTAAGTTTTTAAGATCCGCCCTCGCGAGCTGCGTTTCCAATGGGCGAGAACTGTCACGCTAGTCTAGTAAGCCTTGCGCAGCATGTCCGCGAAAGTGTTGGGCAACGGGCTGGCTTCGATCGCACGGGCCGACTTCTCCACGTCGTAGTCCACGCGCACGAACTCGACGTTCAGGACGGGTGAGGTGTTGGCGGAAGGCGAGACTTCGACTACGGCAAAGCACGCGCGCGGGTCTCCGTCTTTGGGCTTGCCGACAGAGCCAATGTTGATGGCGTGCAGAACGCGGGATTCACCATCTTCCGTCTCGAGGCGCTTGTGGTAGGGCTTGTGCGTGTGTCCGAATAGCATCACGTCCGCGCTGGCTGCTTGCATCATCCGAACGAAGCTCTTGTCGGGACGATCCTCGAAGAGGTACTCGTTGATGCGGCGGGGGCTGCCATGGACCAGCAGGATTTCGGTTGGCGTTGCATTCGGACTGCGGGGCGCCGCGACACTTATTCGTAGGTGCCTCGGCAAGTCGCGAAGGTAGTTGCGATTTCCGTCCGAGATCACGCTGTTCGTGAAGGAAATTGACTCCACTCCACGAGCCTCGTCTGCAGGCGTCTTATAGGCGCACCCGCAGTCATCCGAATTGAGCCCCACGCCCTCATCGTAATTGCCTGCTATCGTGGGGATGCGGCGACGGCGAATCGACTCCACGACTTCGTTGGGCCACGGCGCATACCCGACGAGGTCGCCGAGGCAGAAGACCATGTCCGGCTCGCGTCGGTCAATCTCTGCGAGCACGGCCTCGAGCGCGGGCAGGTTGGCGTGGATGTCACTGAAAAAGGCGAGCTTCATCTGTTCAATCGGTCACCGAGCAAGAGTTGGCTGGATCAACAGCACGCGCCTTCAGCGCCCGGAAGCTCCTCGAGATACTGACCGAGTTCGGTCCGCAATCGTTCAACCGACTTCCCGTCGATGCAGTAGCATGATCGCTGGCCATCAATCTCTCCCTGGATCAACCCTGCCTCTTTTAGAACTTTCAGATGACGTGATACCGACGCCTGCGCAAGCGGAAGTTCGTCTACGATGTCGCCGCAGATGCAGGTGCCGCGTTTGGCGAGTACGCTCAGAATCATCAGCCGCGCCGGGTGCGAAAGGGCCTTGGCGGCATCTGCCAAGCGACTGAGATGTTCATCGAATAAGGTTGCCTTTGAATACATGTGACTCAAACAGCGTGATTAACGTGCCGAAATTTCTATAATCGTAATTATACGATTAATGGGGCAGTGCGATCCATCTGCCACTCTTGGTTGGACGGATTCGCCTATCTTCCCGGTTCTGCTGGCAATCCAGCTCCGACAGTTAACAAGTATCAAGCAAGGGGGACAGGTCGATGTCTGATCAGCCACAAAACTACGCGTCGCACCGGCGGTGGGTGCCGGCATATCACTTCGTATTAGCGCTGCTGATTCTGGCGATCCTGATCGGTTCGGTCGTCAACGTGGTTAAGTCCGCCGGAACGCCGGGCATGTATTCAGCGACCCTCATCCTCGCAATGAGTATCGCGA
>JAHHLP010000538.1 GCA_018679295.1 Rhodothermia bacterium | reverse complement strand
GCCTCATTATCTCTGGCATGTCCTCGTCTGTCAAGCCTGGAATAATCGGAGCTATGTTGACACCGACTGGTATTTCCGCCGATGCCAGCTTTTCAATCACCGTAAAGCGTGATTCAGGAGTCGTTGTCCTTGGCTCCATGCGCCGAATCAAGTCGGGTCGAAGACTGGTGATCGAAATCGTCACCTGAACCAAATCTCTCCTGGCAAGATCGGCCAGGATATCCACGTCCCTGAGGATCAGCTTATTCTTGGTAATGACGGCGACAGGATTTCCATATTCGCGGAATACCTCTAGACACCTTCTGGTTAAGCCCAGTCTTCTCTCGACAGGCTGATATGGATCCGTATTCCCGGAAAGGGCGACGACCTGGGGCTCCCAGGATTTCGACTCAAAAGCCTTTGCCAGAAGATGCGGCGCGTCCTCCTTTACCAAAATCCTGGTCTCAAAATCGAGACCGGCCGAAAAGCCAAGGTATTCGTGACTCGGCCTTGCATAGCAGTAGATGCACCCATGCTCACAGCCGCGATACGGGTTCAGACTGAAGGTGAATGGGACGTCCGGGCTGGAATTTCGGGCAAGTGCCGTCTTGCTTGAATCGATCAGATACTGAGTAGGGATCTTCCTCAGTTCGTCGTCTTCCAGCGACGCAGGATCCTCGACATAGTGAAGCGCTTCAAACCTGGAGGCGGGATTGTACGACGCACCCCTACCGGCTCGAACCGGCGCATCGACGATGGGGATGAAATCGTTGCTTTTCACTAGTCAGGCATTGAGTGAGCGCACATATAATACACATATTACCCAGACCGTGCAACAGGAGGCCGCGAATTCGTATTAGACGGAGAAAGGGTCGACGCAGTTTGGTGTTTGAGTGGGCCAAATGTGGCACATTGGTAAAGAAAAAGCCTGCACCCCGTCAGGCGGGTGCAGGCTCTCTTTACGGGCGGTGCGTGCTGCCAAGGCCGCACATCCTCAGGCAGCAGCTAGGACGGCCCGGATTGTCCGACGAACAATAGGCGACTGCTCAAATGGTTCATGCAGACGGAGGTAGCTGGTAACCATATGACTGTCGAGTGAGCCTAGTGCCACTACGGCCAGTCGCCTGACTTGGTCGTCGGAGTGGTTACGGTAGATGCGCATGAGGTCTACCGATGATCCCTTAAGGTTGACGTGTTCGGCATACTGAATGGAGAGTCTCATCGCTCCGATCTGAAGTCCTTCGTGCCCGGATGCCAGCGCATCCTGCAGGTTGCCGCTGAACGCATCCCACTGCTCGACGGACATCTTGCTAATGGGTGCCGGAAGCTCAGGAAGTGCGTCGTTGTTGTTTGCCATCGTGGTGATCGATGACGTGAGCGCAAGAACGGCGACGGCAAGAAGTCCGCGCAGAAGGTGCGTAGTGGCTTTCATGGTTTTGTCCCCCTTTGAACATTGGATTGTTGTCTTGTCGCTACGGGGTCTGAACTTTCCAGTTACTCCGAGCCGGGCGGTCTCGGCTCGAACGGTCGTTTTTTGGGGCCCAATGGTAGAGGGTGCGAGGCAAGCGCCCACGGACGTGGCTTGAGGGGGCCTGAGGCTTTAGGCCGAGGGAGAAACTGATTCCTGCCGCACCGGCACCAACTTGTTGCGAGTGGCGCGTCCGTTCTGGGCTCAGGCGAATCGCAGCAACTGCTTGCTCCCTCGCCGTTGTCTTTGACCTGACGTATCAGCCCGCCGGGGTGAGAACAGGTTCGTGCGTATAGCCCGGCCCCGTTTCTGGAGCGCTGGTCTCGGAAATCTCCGCCCGACGTGTCTTTGTGAGTGGCGCGACGATCGCGTACATAACGGGCACGAGAACGAGTGTCAGGAAGGTGGAGAACAACATCCCACCGACGACCGCAATCCCGAGCGGCTGACGCGACTCACCGCCGGCACCCAGCCCCAGAGCTATCGGAAGGACTCCGAATATTGTCGCGAAGGACGTCATGAGAATGGGCCGGAGTCGTATTCCGGACGCCTCGACCACCGCGGGTACGATGTCGCGGCCTCGAGCCCGAAGCTGATTCGCGTACTCGACGATCAGGATCGAGTTTTTGGTCACGAGGCCGATCAGCATGATCAGACCGATCTGCGAATAGATGTTCAGCGTCTGCCCGAGGACATTCAACGACAGGAGGGCGCCGAAAACGGCCAGCGGAACGGACAGCAGTATTGTGAAGGGGTCGATGAAGCTCTCAAACTGGGCCGCGAGCACCAAATAGATGAACACGACGGCGAACACAAAGAAGAAGTAAAGCTTGGTGCTGGAACTTCGAAACTCGAAGGACTGGCCGGCGAGATCCGTTTGCATTCCGCTTGGCAGCACGTCCGCGGCTATCCGGTCGAGGTCGTCAAGCGCCTGCCCCAACCCGATGCCCGGCGCCAGGTTCGCATCCAGCTTAACCGCCCGTTGACGGTTGTAATGGTTCAGCGCTTTCGGCGCGGCTGTCTCCTGCAGATTGACAACGCTGGCAAGTTGTACGAGGCCGCCGCCTCCGCGTAGGTAGATCTCCTCGATCGCATCCGGAGTCGCCCGGTTCGACGGTTTCATCTGGGCGATGACATCGTACTGTTTGGCTCCGCGTTTAAACTGGGTCACCACCCGCCCGCCAAGCAACATCTCGAGGGTAGAGCCGATGTCCGTCACCGAGACGCCCAGTCCCGCGGCTCGGTTGCGGTCGATTGTAATGTCGAGCTGAGGCTTGTTGAGCCTCAGGTCTGTGTCCATGTTTACGAGATATCCGAGTTCGTTGGCCCGGCCCATCATTTGTCCTACGGCCTGATTTAGCTCCGGATAATTGTCTCCCTGGAGCACATACTCGACCGGCTTGGACCCGAAACGTCCTCCCAAACTTGCCGGATTAATTAGAAACGCTAGTACACCCGGAATCGATATGAGTCGTGGGAATAAGGACCCTACAATTTCCTGTTGCGAGCGGTCCCGCTCACTGCGCGGCTTCAGTCTCAGGAATATGAAACCGTTGGTTACCTGTCCTGGTCCGCCGAATCCGAGTCCAGCGGCAGTGAAGAGCCCAGCGCGCTCCTCCAGAGGCATGAGGATGGACTCGATCTCGCGCATGTATCGGTCCATGTACTGGAGCGTGGAGCCCTCGGGTGCCAGGACGAATCCAAATGCTATGCTTCGGTCTTCGGTGGGTGCAAGCTCGTTGGGGAGACGCTGAAACAAGACAACGCTGACTGCAATGAGTATGATGGCACCGACGATCATAGCCCACTTCCAGCGCAGCACGCGCTGCAGCGTTGCGTCGTACGTTCGTGCGAGCCACTCGAAGAATGCGTCGAATGATCTCCCTGCCCAGTTCTCGCCTACCCCGTGCAGCGGTTTAAGCATCTTGGAGCACAGCATTGGCGTCAGCGTGAGCGCCACGAATCCCGAGATGGCCACGGCGACCGCCACAGTCATGCCAAATTCGTTAAAGAGCCTTCCAACATTCCCGGTGAGGAATGCGACCGGTACGAACACGGCTACGAGGGCAATTGTTGTCGCGACGATGGCGAAACCGATTTCCTTTGCGCCTTCGATCGCAGCCTGCCAGCGCGACTTGCCCATCTCCATATGCCGGTAGACGTTCTCGAGCATCACGATCGCATCGTCGACCACGAGTCCGATGGCAAGCACCAGGGCCAGCAGCGTCAGGATGTTAATCGTGAAGCCCATGAAGTAGGTCATGGCGAACGTCCCGACAATCGAGATCGGTATTGCCACCGCTGGAATCAGCGTGGCTCTGAAGCTCTTTAGAAAGGCCAGCACGACGAGGATTACGAGGACCATTGCGATGAAGATTGTCTCTGCGACTTCGCTGATGGAGTCTTCGATAAAGACCGCCGAGTTGTAGGCGGTCTGGAGGGTCATGCCGGGCGGCAGTATTTCGGACAGTTCCGGAATGGAATTGGTCACGACGTCGGCTACCGCAACCGTGCTGGCGCGAGACTGCTTAACGATGCCGAGGCCGACTGCGTTAATTCCATTGTAGCGCGCAATAGTGCGGTCGTCCTCCGCACCCACTTCAACCTCGGCTACGTCCGAAATACGCACGAGGTTATTATCGGTCTGCGAAATAATAATGTCAGCGAATTCGCTTGGGGCGGTGAGTTCGCCGCGGGTTCTGACCGCGAATTCTCGCCTTTCACCTTCAACGCGGCCTCCAGGTATCTCTGCGTTGGCAAGTCGAATCGCATTTTCGACATCCACGGTTGTCACTCCGTGTGCGGCCATCCGCAAAGGGTCTAGCCACACGCGCATTGCGTATCGCCGCTGGCCTCCGATGAACACCGACCCGACACCAGGCAGTCGCTGAATTCGCTCCTTAAGTACAAGCTCCGCTGTTTCCGAAAGCTGCAGGAGGGAGTGCCGGTCGCTCGATAGTGCCAGCCAGTAGATGGGTTGGGCGTTCACATCGACCTTCGCGACGATGGGATCGTCTGCTTCTCGGGGAAGTCGCCCTTTGATTCGCGATACGCGGTCCCGGACATCGTTTCCGGCCTCGTCGACGTCTCGGCTAAGTTCAAACT
>JAHHLP010000233.1 GCA_018679295.1 Rhodothermia bacterium | reverse complement strand
AGGGGTGATACGGCTATCCCTGTCGATCCGAAAGAGAACACTGCTTCGGTTTCAGCAATCGAGGTGTTTCGCCATGCAGGTTATGAGGGTGGAGCAGAAATCCGAATCGACAAGGGCATCCCTTTCGGTTCCGGTCTGGGTGGATCGGCTGCCAGTGCCGCAGCCGGCGCCGCCGCAGCCAATGAGCTGCTCGGCAGCCCCCTGAATGAGTCACAACTCGTTGCTTGCGCGCTGCGTGGCGAAGCGATTGCCAGCAAGAGCCTGCATGGAGACAACGTGATTCCTGCCCTACTGGGGGGCGGGATTCTGGTCGATTCTGATGACCCGGCCTTGTATCGCAGGATCGTCCTTGATCTGGAGATATTCTTCGCTATCGTGGTCCCGGACATCAAGATTACGACTGCGGATGCGCGCGATGATTTGCCGGCGCATGTCGGACTAAGAGACGCTGTCACCAATGCTTCGGCACTCGCGCTCCTCATCGACGGTCTGCGTGCCGGCGACGTCGACCTGATTCGGAGGATGATACTGCGGGATCGAGTGGTCGAGCCGGTACGAAGAAAGCGAATTCCGTGCTTCGACGCGGCGTACGAAGCCGCCGCGTACGCAGGCGCTGCGGGTTGTGCGATCAGCGGCTCGGGGCCAACTCTCTTTACCGTCGCGGCTTCTGCCGAGGAGGCGGGGCTGTTGGCAAATCGAATGTCTGCCGCATGCCGCGAAAGCGGCGTCGAGTGCCGGGCGCTTGTGTCGCGGGTACACGAGCTTGGAGCCCACGTTCGCGTCTCGGAGGGCTAGGTCTGTGATGTTCTCGAGCACGCGGCAGAAGGCCGATCGGGTTTCCTTCGAAACGGCGCTTCTTCAGGGTCTGGCTCCGGACGGAGGGTTGTACTTGCCCGATACGATCCCGTCGGTCGATCCAGCATGGAAGAGCGCCAGTTCGTTTCAGGATGTTGCTATGACGGTGTTGCGTTCGTGGCTCTCGCGGTCGCTGGGAAAAGACGCGGTCGACGATGTCGTCACAAGCGCCTTGGATTTCGAGGTACCCATCGTGGAACTGACCGGCGATCGCTGGTCCGGTATCTCGATAGTCGAGCTGTTCCATGGCCCAACGTTGTCTTTCAAGGACTTCGGGGCAAGGTCCATGGCTGGATTCATAAATCATGCCCTCAGTGGTGGCCCGCATCGAACGATTCTGGTTGCGACTTCAGGCGACACAGGAAGCGCGGTCGCGGATGGGTTTGCCGGCCTTGAGTCGGTAGACGTCGTGCTGCTATATCCGCACGGCCAGGTTAGCCCCACGCAGGAGCGCCAACTGGTTGTCACTCGTCCGGGAGTGACGACATTTGCGGTCGATGGAACGTTTGATGACTGTCAACGAATGGTAAAGGAGGTCTTTGCCCGGCAGTCGTCGGACGACGGGAGATTCTCGTCGGCCAACTCTATAAATGTCGGTCGGCTGATCCCACAAATGGTCTATTACTACTGGGCCGCCGCGAACGCAGGGCCTGGCTTTCGCTGCTGCGTACCCAGCGGTAATCTCGGAAATCTCACAGCAGGAGTTCTTGCTCATCTTTCCGGGATGCCTGCCGGGCAGTTTGTTGCTGCACACAACGCGAACAGCTTCTTTCCGAACTACCTTGCGTCCGGTGATACCCGTTACAGAGACTCTGTGCGAACGCTGTCAAATGCAATGGACGTGGGCGTCCCCAGCAACTTTGAGCGCCTGACCGTATTGCTCTCTGAGTCCGCGATGAGAGAGTTGATCTGGTCAACCTCGGTCGACGACGAGACTACGCTCTCGACCATTCGCGACGTGTTCGAAGAGACGGGGTACACGTTGGATCCGCATACTGCGGTGGGTCTCGAGGCGACCCGGCGTTATCGTGAGGCTACCGGGGACCATGGCCCGATGACAGTAATGGCAACGGCCCACCCGGCGAAGTTTCCGGAGACCATTACGCAGGCGCTGGGATCTCCACCGGCTACGCCGGAGCGGCTGCAACGTTACTGGGAGATGGATACTTCGGTGCAGGTGATCGACCCGGACACAGATAGTCTCCTCGTCCGACTTGACGCGTGAATTCGGCATCAGACCACTGCCCGAGCTACCCGAACATCTCGAGGATCCGGCCGAGATTTGTATTCAAAATCCCGGCTTTGGCGAAGATGCGTTTCGGCTGCTGGGGCGACTACAGCAAAGGCCGACCGTGTCGGAGTATCAGCGGCTGAAGGATGAACTCGATGTCGCGGTGGTAACACCATTCAAGGAGTACCGCGACGATCTCGTGGTCAACCTCGTGCTACCGAACAGACTTCCACTCGAAACCGAGAAGAACGTCTTTAGTCGATTTCCCAAGAACGACTTCGGGGCCGGAGGTGCCCACAGTCACCTTTGGTTCTCGTTCTACAGGCTGGGCGAGAAGCGCCTCACAGATATTCAAATTGTCCACTCGCTATCTGCCGACTCATTCACGCTAGGGCTGTACCTTCACCGTCGAATGAGTAGGCCGTGGCGCAACTTTCGGCGTTTGGTTGACCAGGATTTCGATCGATTGGTCCACTGCTTTGGTAAAATCGTTTACGAGCCAGGACTTGTGCTCAGTGCTGCCGACGATCCCGACTTGTCCTGTAGGACTCCCGACGAAGTGGCCTTGGTTCTTGATGGACTG
>JAHHLP010000015.1 GCA_018679295.1 Rhodothermia bacterium | reverse complement strand
ACCTTGAGCAGGCAATGACTGTTGACAAGAAGAATCTCGGTGGCCGCCGGCGTTTCGTGCTCCTCTCAGAACCAGGTTCTGCCTTCGTGACAGACGACGTCCTGCCTGCAGAAATCGAGGAGGCCTGGAATGATCTGCACGCCTAGACGAGAGCGTGGATCAAGGCACTAATCCGGTACAACTACGTAGTATAGAGGTCCCCTCGCGGGAACCCACCCTCCACCAGTGCGGGTCGCTCTAGTGCTGCCGTTTCGTTTCCTGTTCCATATCCCACGCGGTGTCGTCAGGCTTCTCCTGTGGAGTCTCGTCGTTTTCGTCGTCTTGCTTGTGGCAGCTACGAGGACTCAGGTAGGCCGAGACGTCCTGAAGGATCGGGTCGAACGCGAATTCGCTAATCGATTCTCCGGCCATCTGGAGATCGGGCAGCTAACCGGCAACATACTGTACCGCGTTGCGGCTACCGACGTGGCGGTCTTCGACAGCGTCGGCACAAGAGTTCTGAGTATAGACTCGGTGGTCGTTAGGCCCCGATGGCGCCGCATCGCGCAAGGCCGACTCGAGTTTGGACGGCTGTACCTATTCGGGCCCAGGGCCTTTCTTGCTCGAGACTCGACCGGGTCCTGGAGTCTCGCGTCGGCTTTCCGCCCACTACAACCCTCCGACTCCACAACGTCAACAACGCCACTTCAATCTGTCGCAGTTGGGGACCTACGCGTCGTCTCCGGCGAGATTACGACGACCAACGCACACGACCGACCCGAGGCGGTTACGACCGGGACGATCTTCGACTATACGAACAGCAATGTCGGCATACGGAACGCACAGGTTACGGTCGATTGGCGGCCTGGCCTGACACAAGTAGATGTCCTGGGTCTTTCCGCGCGCCTCGCGAATCCGGTGTTTGACGTTACGACGCTTCAAGGCCAGGTTGTCGTCGATCAAGGAAGTTTCCTATTGAATCGGCTTCGAGTTGAAACGCCTGTTTCGGTGATATCGGGAGACGCATCCTACCACCCAGACAAAGAATCAGGTCAATTCTACGACTCGCTCGTAGACCTCAACCTGAATGCCAATCCGATCGACCTAAGCGAATTGCATCGAGTGTTGCCGTCGATGCCTCTTCGGAGCACGATTGCAGTGCACTCGAAAGTTCGTGGACCGTTGTCGGCTCTCGTTGTCGAGGAGGTCTCACTCAGCACAGGCCCAACAACTCTTGCGGCCTCTGGTACCGTGGTGGGATTGCCGGATTCAATCGACTATGAGATCTCGGTTTCCGAGGGCACGCTGCATCGCCGGACAATGCAGCGTCTTTTCCCAGCTTACGACATCGCGCAAGCGTCGAACGCCGACAGTGTTACCCTTTCCGTTCTTGGCCGAGGAGTTCTGCGTGAGCCGCTAGAACCGAAGCGATCAGGATTTGGCGATTTCTTTCTCGACGTTTCCAGCACTGCAGGACAGCTTTCGGGACGCGTGTCTCTGGCGAAGGACGAGGAATCTGCACTCACACTTACTTCCGATCTGGTAGCAAATCGGTTTGATGTCGGCAAAGCCGTACCTGGCCTGGGGGTGTCGGCGGTACTTACCGGCGACATCAGCATCGATGGGGGCGGCAACTCGAAGGATGACCTCGTCGCGTCGGTCGAGTTAGACCTCGTCGGTTCGACGATTTGGGACCGGGCCGTTGATTCTCTGCGTGCGCTGGCCAGCTACACTCCAGAAAACCTGACGGCCGAGGCCTTCGTCGTGGCCAATCCAGGAACAGCGTCCGCGAGGTTCGCGGCCGACCTTAGTGGTTCACCCAACCGCTTCGCCCTCGAACTGTCGACAGACAACATTGACGCAGGACCAATACTTAGAATAGACTCGCTCGCGACGCGGCTCAATGTCGTGGCGTCGGCAAGAATCGAGATGGCAGATCTCGACAATGTGCAGGGTGATATTGAAGTCCGGTTTGACTCGTCAACAATCGCACTGGGGGAAACGTCCCGAACAGTTCTTCCCAGTGAAACAGCCGTGGGTATCAAGAACGTCGATGCACAAGCGAGCCAAGTCGCTATTCGTGGCGACCTCGCACACATGGACGTAGAACTTCGGGGCGGGATCGAGGCGTTGCGGGACGTGGCCATCGGATGGGGTGGCGCACTGCGAACCGGGAGCACTTCGGAGTCAGTCCTCTCGGACTCGTCAGCAGGCCTCGCCAAGGCAACGGGTGAACCACCACACTTGGAGAATCCGAACGTTTCCGTCACCGTTCTGGTCACGCGGATGGATCCACGCTACATCGGCGACTTGCTACCCGGTGGTCCTGTGCTCGGAGGTGACCTCGCCGGCAAACTGGTCGTATCCGCTTCGCCTGAGGCTCTCGCCTTTCAGGCAGTTGCCGGAGGGGATTCCCTTATTGTAGGAGCACTGCACGCCGGAAGATATTCGGTGGACCTCAACACGCAGATTGATCGAGATCGTCCCCTCTCGGCGGTCGACACGAGGTTGATTCTGGAGTCCGACTGGTTCTCGTTTGGTGGTGGCGGCATACCTGATCTGTCGGTGAGGGCCTCCACAGTTGCTGGCAAAGGGCAGCTGACCGTTACAACGGGTGAGGGTGCACGAATCGGCCCACTGACGATGACCTCCGCGCTCGCGACCAGCGGCGGCGGACTCGAGCTTACACCGTCCTCCTTTGAACTCAAGGCGCGCGAAACAACGTGGGAGCTTGCAGAACCAGCGAGAATACGGCTTGGACCGGGGTCCATTCATACAGATGGTCTTACGCTCTTGACGCGTGAGACGGCCGGCGTCCTGCCGCAACAAATCGAGGTCGTCGGCGGGGTATCTCCCCAACCAGATGCTCAATTATTCGCGCGTCTCGAGAGACTAGACCTTTTGGAGGTCTCCAATCTGCTCTCTCTAAAGGAAGACATCGGCGGCCGGCTCAGCGGCACGCTAACACTCTTCAAACGTGAGTCCACACCGATCCTCGAGTCATCCCTCAACATCGCGTCCTTCAGGCTGGACGAGAGGGTCCTCGGAGACGTTGATGTTACCAGTCAGCTGCAGCCGGGAACGTCGACCGTATTGCTGGACGTTGAGGTGGCGCAAGCAGCGGACACTTCTGGTACGGTCGTGGAGAACCGCGCACGCATCCAGGGTACGCTTCAACTTCCTACGTACGATCAGTTTGGATCGCGAAGGCAGCCCGGCAGCTTCGATCTTCAAGCAGCGATCACGCGGGCAGATATGTTCTTCTTCGAATACATTTTTCCGGGGACGGTGCACGAGGTTGCCGGGGCGGTGTCTGGCGAAGCACACATAACTGGATCTCCATCGCGGCCCATCTTCGATGCCGAGCTGGCGCTTTCGAACGGCGAGTTCCTGGTGCCGCAGTTCAATCTGGCCATGACGCTCGACGGCGACGTGTATGTTGATGAGTTTGGCGTCCATATTCGTCGAGCCGACATAATTGACAAGACCGGCGGCAGGGCCGTGATCACGGGTGACGTTCTGTTCAACGATTATCGGTTCTTCTCCCTGAACCTCTACGGCCAACTCGACGAGTTTCAGATAATGGACGTTACGAGTTCGAGAACACTTCCATTCTATGGGCACATATGGGGGTCCGGCACAGCATCGCTTAGTGGTCCGATAAGTGCCGTCGAGTTGCGCGCAAGCAGTGTTACCACCGAGCCCCGAAGCGAACTGTACATACCTCTGGTTGAATCCGAAGCCAGTTCTGACGGCGGCTTCATAATCTTCGCAGACTCGACCGGTGCCATCCCCGACCTGAAATCGCTGACGCGGCGCAGGAACGTCCTTGCCAGCCGTCCGCAGGGTGAACGCGGCTTCACTGAAGGGATGGACATTGAGATCAACATCGACGCACCGGAGGGCTCGACGGTACATCTCGTTATCGACCCGCTGCTGGGTGACGTGATCAACGGCGTCGGAAGTGGTCGAGTACAGATACTTCGCAAGCAGGGCGAGTTTCAAACCTTCGGTACGTTTGAGGTCAACTCCGGGGACTATTTGTTCACTGCTGGGGAAGTATTCGTTCGACGCTTCATTATCGAAGATGGCGGCCTCATAACGTGGGACGGAGATCCGGCCGATGCGCTTCTCGACATCCCTGCCGCGTTTCGAACGCGTGCGTCGCGCGCCGGTCTCGGTACGAATACGGAGGGCTCGTCATCGCTCATCCCCGTGGTCGTAAACCTGAGGATAACAGGCCGTGTCTCGGCACCTGAGGTATCCCTTTCCCTCGCCGTAGATAGAAGTGCGCAGGACCTGAGCAGTTCTACAGACCAGGAGTTCCTTGAGACGATCCTGAATGACCCGCAGCAGTCGACGGAGTACGCTACGAGCGTGCTGCTGACTAACTCGTTCGCCTTGACTACGACAACTTCCAGTGGTACCGAAGCCCTCGGCACCGGCGCTTTCAACAGCCTGTCGCAGCTCGTCGCGACACAGCTCAACAGATACCTCAGTTCTGCACTCCCAAACGTCGACTTCAGTTTTGGCGTACAGGGAGAAACTGGTCAGGAGCTGGACATCACCTACGGCGTAGCCCTGCGACTTCTGGATGAAAGGCTCGTGATTCGCGGGGAAGGCGTATATCAAGGGACAGAATCCGCGGCCAATGAAAGCCTGCAGGGAGAGTTCGTCGTGGAGGTGCGGATTAACAACAATGTATCCGCCGAGATATTCTATCGCAGAGAAGGTGATGCCCTGGCTGCAGAACGAATTCTTACCAGCACCACCGGAGTTGGAGTATCGTACCGTACCGAGTTTCCTACCTGGAGGAGGGTGCTTAATCGTCTTTTTGGCTGGCTGACTCCGGACAGGCGACCCGAACCTCAGCCCGACGGACCCGTGGCGTCCAATCCGCCTGCTGCAAACTGACTCACCCACCCACCTTCAAATTGAAGTGACCTCGACAAAAGACTACGACAAGATTCGACTCCAGGTACTCTCTCTGCTGCGCAACAACGGAAAGCAGAGTTTTCGGATAAAAGAAATCGCGAGACAGCTGGGATACCGGGACAACAAGGAATATCGACGGTTCCTGGACGTTATGGAGGACCTCATCGACGAGGCCCTCATCGCCAAAGTGAAGGGTGGACGCTACCGCTACCGAAAGCCGGGTGGTACTGCCGTAGGGCGCTTGACCGTCAATCCCAAGGGATTCGGATTCGTCGAGGTCGACGGCACTACCCAAGACTTCTTCGTTAGTCCATCTAACATGAAGACTGCGCTAGACGGAGACACTGTGCGCATCTCTACGGCGGCTCGCTCGCGCGGCGGCCGTAGACGAGAGGCCGAGGTCCTGGAAGTGGTTAAACGGGGGCGACTCCAGGCGGTCGGCACGTTCAAACAACGAGGCAAGTTTGCCGTTGTCAAACC
>JAHHLP010000491.1 GCA_018679295.1 Rhodothermia bacterium | reverse complement strand
ATGTTATGGCGCTCCCTGAGACCCGGCTATTTGAGGTTATGCAGAAGCTCCGGTCGAAGGGTGGTAATCGCCGCCGATCTACTGCACCGATCCGGTCTGAGGGCGCGGCAGCCGCCGCCGAGTTGCCCGTAAATCGATCGGAGTCCAACGTCTTGCCGGAAGAAAAGACGCTGCTACGCCTCATGCTCAAGAGGGGAGAGCCGCTGATCGAGTTCATTCTGGGACGAATGGCGTTGAACGAGTTCACGGACGGCCCGAGCCGCGAGATCGCATCCGCACTGATGCAGATGTACGAAGCCGAACATGTTGATCGAGACGCAATCGTCGACGGTTCCTTCGGGTCTGAGGCGCAGCGGCTGGCAGCAGACGTGCTTGTCGATTCGGTTGAGATCTCAGAGAACTGGCAGAAACGTCAGAACATCAACGTGCCTCAGCTCAACGAGGACGCGTTCGAAAGTGCGTCGAGCGCTATGGTACTCCTGAAACTGGATCGAATTGACGATGTCATCGAGGCGCAGAGAAGACGCATCTACGATGTGTCCCACGAGGACGAGGATGTTCGCTCCCTTCAGGAGGAGCTGATGCATCTGATGCAACTTCGGCGGTCAATTGAAAGGAGGGAGTTCCTTACCGGAGCAGGCGAGGGGCATGAGGCTTGACGCTCGGTGCTTGACGCCCGGTGCCAAGCACCTCGTGCTTGATGCGAAGGGCTAGTAGTACTTGGTCAGCCGGTCACGATCTCTCGTTCGATACTCTTTGTCAATCCAGTAGGATTTCAGTGCTTCGTCAGGCCCCTTCGTGAGCGGGTCCTTCCCGAGGGCTCTGAGCAGGAGGCCGATCGGTGTCATGATGACAAAAAAGACGATGGCCAGGATCACGCGGGTCATCACGAATCCGAGGACCGTTGCGAACATCATCCAGACGCGATGAATCGCACGGAGTGACTGAGGCGCGGCCAGGGCTGATGCGACGAATATGGCGCACACTGCCAACATAACCCATGCGGCGGTAGTGACGGTCCACCCGGCTTTCCAGGTCAAGAAGATCGCGACGGCGGCCGTTACGCCACCCATGACGAGTCCAAAGCTGCGAAGGCTTTTCCTGTCGCTGCTGATCTCGGCAAATTCTGCTCGAAGGACGTCGAGCATGCGGTGGCTCAGTTGGTGGAGGTGATGGGCTCGCTTCCAGCTGGCGGAGTCATCGTTCCCGCCAGCTCGTCGAGGGGTTGCACAGGCAGGCGCTGCCTGCCCCGTGCCGCCGGTACGACCTTGGCGAGCTTGTCGAAATGGTTTGACGCCCAGACACGTTCGTGTAGTCGCGCCACCTCGTACAGGGCGTGCCGGTACGGTGTGATGTTTTGCTCCTTCAGCGCCTCGATCTTGTCCACAATCTGCGTTAGCCGCGCCCGATTCTCATAAGTGAATCCGAACCGGCGTACGTCCTCCACGAGGTCGGCATAGAGCCGATCCCATACAGTGGCTGGTTCCGTCGGAGCTTTGAACCTATCGTGATCGAAAGTGACCGCCGAGTCGAAGTCAATCTGATCCACGTTGCGATGCCTCAACTCGGCCAACGCTCCCAACGGGAGAAAGAAGCGAACCGGCTCCCTGCCTTCAGCTGCCGACGAAACGAGATAGACATCGCCGGCCTCCGGGACGCTGCCGTTCTCTGGTCCGGGCGGAATATCAAAATGCGGATTCATCTCCCGGAACCGGTCGTATAGGGAGAGATCTTCGGGCACTCTCCACAGCAGCCTCTCATCGGCGCCATCGAGTTTCTCAAGGAGTTGACTGAGAAACATCGACTCGCCCTCCTTGAGCGAGACCAGTTCCGCGAGCATAGTCTGTGTGGTATCGATGGGTATCGTTTCGGTCGCTCGAAGGGCGCCGTAGAGCGACGGTAGATACCCGCGCGAATATGTCTTGAACGTCGAGCGGGAGCTTATGGCTTCATACCCATGCGTAAGGCCCCACAGGTAACCGGCGACGACGTTTGTGCGGGTGTCGAAGTTTTCCCCCTCGGCCGTCAGAAACTCCCTGTAGAGTTTGAAGATGTTGTACGGCCCGGTATGATAGGCGGAGATGCCCGGGATTTCATGGCCCACCGCATTCGCGTAGGCTCTGGCTACGATGAAGGCGGATTCCATCGTGAGCATCGGATTCCACTCTTCATTCACCCTTATCTCTGCGCCGCCGCGCGTCCGGAGTCGGTAGTGATGAATGGACCGCGCGCGCAGCATTGCAGGCATCATCTGATATCTGCTTCGCGCACCCACCCGCGACACAAGCCGGTCGTTGTTAAATGTCTCTACCGTGCCGATCTCGGTGGCAAGCAGCGACAGGCCGAAGTAGCGAGCCAACTGCACCTCGTATTCGATGTATCGGTTCTCGCGCTGCCGGGCTTCGAGGATCTGATTCTTTCGTCCCCATCGGACCGTAATCGACTCCCTCGGAACCCCGGATTCAACCAGTGACTCGACGACGTCTTTCGTGAGTGAACGCCTCTTCCGGTCGATCTGTCGCCAGCTGGCCTCTCCTGTCTCTTCAAACTGCTTCCGCTCAGACTCAAGCGTGTACACTCCGAGCACCTCACCCGTGTCGATGTTGTACGCGCGTACGGTAAAGTTATCATCCACGGCTTGACGTCGCCGGTACATCTCTGCGAGGGCGTCGAAGGCTTCGGCTACGTCGGCCGGCACCAGTGATTCGGGACCGGATGGGGAAAGGTAGTCTGCGTGAAGACGGTCGGGATGAATCTCCAATTCTGTCGGAAGGATTCCGGGGGCGGCAGGCTCATTTCGATCTGCAGGCGGTTCGGGCATTTCAACCGGCACCGGCGTAGGCAATCTGAAGCCGAGTGATTGGGCAACGAGATTCATTGCGTCGCCCGCCATCATCCCCGCTGTGAAGAGCGTGATGATCAATCCGCTGACGATGCCGATTCGAAGGTTGTTCGAACGGCCGCTTCGAGCGGACGCATGTGTTGCGTGATCCGACATATTGCCCATGGAACTGCGTGCGTGAGGAGTCTGTCTCGATCCGGTGGTTAGTATCTAGAAACGAGAATAATTACGCTTTGCGCGTTACCGGACCGCGGCGCGGAGGCCGTCTCTGATAAGTATCGGACGGATATATGGTAAGCATTTACAGTGAAAAAGCGAACTGGCAAATTGACTATCTGAGCGATTCATTGTGGCGGCTGGACCGTTCGACGAGGTTTTGAAAGAGGGGTAAACCGTCTTCTTCCATGCGTTCCGGGTGAAACTGCACGCCTATTACGAGGCCGTCGTCACTCTCTATAGCCTCGATAACACCGTCCGGCGCACGCGCCGTGGCCGACAGCTTTTGCCCTACACTGGCTATCGACTGAATGTGGCGCGTGTTTACGACGAGGCGCGATCCCACCAGGCGAGAGAGGTGGCTTCCGGCGGATACCTCGATCGGGTGGGCTTCGCCTCCGCGTTTCTCCGAGTGTTGCAGCGCCCCGTCAACATGCGCATGCAGATCACCATAAATGGAGCCTCCAGCCTCGGCGTTGATAAGCTGCATCCCGTAGCAAATGCCGAGCACCGGCCGCTCGGAACCGGCAATCTGCTGGAGAAGCAGCTTGTCTGATCGCAGCCGCACGGGATCGGCAGTAGGCAGATCATCGGGGACGCCCCCGACCAGGTTGTCAGTTATGGCAGGCCCACCGGGTATGACGATGCCGTCTATCTCCTCGAGGATTTCCGCAAGGATTTCCGGCGATTCGCACATCGGGATGATCACGGGCAGGCCGCCCGCACGCTCGATCGCGAGCAGGTAGCGACGATCAAGCTTCTGCTCTCCGTCAGAGAAGGAAGTGGTGATTCCGATGCGTGGGCGCGACAAGGTTCTGGATCTCAGGCTGGTGAAATGACTCAGTTCAAATCTGTGATCGTGATTGGTGGACCAGATCCTCCCGAGGACCTCAGCGAGACTGTCGTGTGTCCTTCGAAAGCGAAGTGGTCATTGACATAATCGGCAAATTCGCCACTCTCCAGTAGTTCACTTACGAGTGACTTGATTGTGGGCCGATAGGGGTCACGATCAAATGTAGATGTGCCGTGGATGAGTTTCACTGACGAGCGCCCTCGCGACGAGGCTAGTCGGATGCAGCGTCGCACAAGCCGGTCGGCCTCGGTCACCGTCGCGCCATGCAAGTCGAGCGTGACCGCTGCGCCATCGTCCTTGATGGTAGGAAACGGCATAAGTTGGTCAGGTAGGAACGGCAGGATGGCGGGCCACCCCGCGGCCGGTCTGCAGGGCGGAGGCCAGGTAAGAGAACGTGACGGACTTCCGGCAGCGGACGACTGAAACCGTGATCATGAGGAGTCCTCAAGTGCTGACAGGATTGCCTCGGTGAGTCCTGCGCGAGCCGGATGATCAGACGTTTCCACAAGTGGACCGGGAGCGTAGCGGCCACCGTAGAAGTTGCCGGTCGTGTTGGGGTCCGCACCAGCGGCGATCAAATAGCGCGTGATCTGCGGGGCGACGCGTGGAACGGTTTGTCGCCACGTCTCAACGCCGTTCGCGGCCACGTAGTGAAGCAAGGTTGCGCCATGACCGTAAGGTGAGCGATCGACGACGAGCTTGGGATTTGCGAATACGAGCCTTTCGAGAATTGGAAGCCGGCCCCCGACGACTGCGTCAACGGCCCGTTCGAAATCAGCGTCGAATGTGCGGCTACCATGAGCGGCTACTTCGTCCCAATTCGAAAATCCATGCTCCCGAGCAACGGTGAGATGGATGTCGTCCGGGCTCAGGGAGGCGCCAAGGATGTCGTGGTCGGCCGCGCCAGCAAACCCGGGCAGCCAGCTGCGAATCTGAATCGCGACGGCCGGGTCACCGTTCCTGTGTCCGGCGAGGAGTGCCGCCGCCTGCCGCTCGAGAACCTCGAGCACGGTCATCGTACCGGGGTAAACGCGAAGCAGGTCGGCATGCAAGCGCATGACCTCCTGTACATCGGCCGCGATGTACAGCCGGGCGTTCATTGAAGCGACCTGGCGATTGAGAGAATCTCAGCGGACTCGATCCTGCGCGTGCCCCCCATCGACGGCCGCCGGCCCGCGTCAACCATCACCCGGGCAATACTCGAGGCGGGCACGGTGCGAATCGACGACGGAGCGACAGACAAGAGCATCTGCCCGAGTCGCTCCAGCGGCCGCGACTCGCTACGGTCGCCACCGATTACAGAAGGCTGCAGTATAGTCAGGTTCGGCCAATCCATCTCTTCCAATGCCTGTTCGAGTTGACCCTTGATATGAAGATAGAAGTTGCTTGAGCCGGACGATGCGCCTTTCGAACTGACCAACAGAAAATGCGACGCACCATTTGATCTCGCAGTCATCGCAAGCTGCTTGGGATACTCGAGGTCGACCTTGCTAAACTGCTCCCGCGACCCCGCCTTCCTCATGGTCGTTCCGAAGGCGCAATAGACATCATCGCCCCTGAGATCGTTTGCGTACCGGCCAAGGTGATCGAAGTCCACAATCGCCTGACGGATCGTGGGATGCCCGTCGAAAGCGGCCAGTGGCCGGCGCGTGACAATCACGATGCGATCGTATGAACCGTCTCGCTCTAGCAGGTTGAGGATCTCGCTGCCCACGAGTCCGGTCGCCCCGAGCAATAAGGCAGATCTCCGCTGATGCGTCTCCATTTCCCTCCCTGAATCATTGTCGGGATTATCTTAGCAGTCTACACCATCCAAACCCAAGCCGCGAGCGGTAAGACCGACAAGGATGAGAAGAAAGATAATCTGGCGTACGCTAGGCGTTTTGGTCGCGGCGTTTATCGTGTTGTCGATCCCACTGAGAGACGTCGTCCCCCCAGCGGCGCCGCCGGGCAATGCCGCCGGAGCGTTCGTTTGGGATCAGGACTCGTTGTGGCTTGCGCTAGAGCGGCAGTTCGCGGAGGCAAGGAGTCGCGATTGCGGGCAACTGGAGGCCAGAGCAAGATCGCGCATGGACGGGCTTGCCAGGATCGTGGATGAGCTGCATCAGCAAGAGGTTTCGGCCTACAGTACCGTCCTCGACTCTCTCGAGAGCGGATTCTTTGCGCTGAGCCCCGTGGTTGCCGCTTGTCCTGCGCTGGTGAGCCGATTCACTGCGCTCTACTCAGACATCCGCGAGTCGGTAAAGTCGGAGTCGGTCGGGTGGGACCTCGAGTCGCGTGCCGTACGGGATCGTTTGTACCGTCTGCTCTACGGAAGCCGGGCGGCGTTGGAAGAGGTGCTGCTCCAGCACCCGGACTCGGTCGTCGCACTCATTCGGGGCCGAGACGAGCCGTCGGCTACGCCTTCTGCGTCGATTGCAGGAGTGACGGTTCACTCGGGAGACCTGCTCGTCTCGCGGGGCGGATATCCGACCTCTGCGCTCATCGCAAGGGGAAGCGACTATCCGGGCAATTTCTCGCACGTTGCCCTCGTGCATGTTGATGAAGTGACGGGCGCGATCCGCACCATCGAGTCGCATATCGAAATAGGCGTGGCAATTTTTTCGGCCGACGAGTATCTGAGCGATAAGAAGCTGCGAATCCTGGTGCTTCGTCCGCGTGCGGAGCTGCCCCAGCTGCGCGAGGATCCTTTGCTGCCGGACAAAGCCGCCGAAGCGGCCCTGGCGAGGGCAATTGCGGGTCATGTACCGTACGATTTCGCGATGGACTATGAGGACCCGTCGAAGCTCTTCTGTTCCGAGGTGGCCTCGTCGGTGTATTCTCAAGAGGGTGTCGACTTATGGATGGGGATATCGCGGATCTCCAGTCCGGGACTTCGCCGCTGGCTGGCGTCGTTCGGCGTTCGCCATTTCGAGACGCAGGAGCCTTCTGATCTCGAGTACGATCCGCAGCTCGCCGTCGTGGCCGAGTGGCGTGATCCGTCGACGCTCTTTGAGGACCACGTGGACAATGCCGTCACGGATGCGATGCTTGAGGGGGCTGAACGCGGAGACGAGCTGGAATTCAAATGGTACGAACTCCCTCCCGCCAGAGTCGCCAAAGGCTTCAGCTGGCTGATGCAGAAATCGGGTACTGTTGGACCCGTGCCCGAAGGCATGACGCCCGCGGCCGCATTGCGAAATCGCTCATACACGGAGAGGCACGACCGGCTCGCGAGTGAAGTCCTTCGCCGTGCTGCCTTTTTTCGCGAGGCGAACGGATACGTGCCGCCCTACTGGCAATTATTGGAAATGGCGCGTGCGGCGACCGCGGACGAGCCTGCCTAGAGCGACTTGCGGTCGATCCACTTGTCGACTGTCGGGGCCCGGTAAGATTCAAACAGGTCGAGGATTTCTGCTGGCTGCTCGGACGAGATGATAATCTGCCGGTGGCTCCATCGAACAAAGGATTCCTTGCACGCCGCGTCGATAAAGGCGAGGAGGGGATCGAAATAGGATTCTGAGTTTAGCAGTCCGACGGGTTTTCGGTGGAAGCCCAGCTGTGCCCAGGTAAGGACCTCGAAGAATTCCTCCAGGGTCCCGAGGCCGCCGGGCATCGCGATGAAACCGTCCGAAAGGTCGGCCATCATGGCCTTGCGCTCGTGCATAGAGCCAACCACGTGCATCTCCTGCGCTCGAGGATGAGCGAGTTCCTTTTGAGCGAGCGCTTGCGGAATCACTCCCGTCACGTGGCCTCCGGCATCCAGGACTGCATCAGCAATAACACCCATCAAGCCGACGTTGCCACCTCCGTAAACCAATCGAAGATCTCGGGCGACCAGTTGGGCACCGAGTCTGCTGGCCGCCTTCGAGTAGTTGGGGCGGGCCCCCACACTTGACCCGCAAAACACGCCGATGCTTTTCATAGGTAACGGATCACTTCGAGTTACTTGATTTTGTCTGAGGAGACCCGCTTGAGAGCTTCCCGCTTGCTCAGCGCGGAGAGAGGAGAGGAGCCTACGAACTCGATCACGGCTTCGGCATCGACCCGCGCGTATTGACGCAGCGCCCAACCGATTGCCTTCTGGATAAAGAACTCGTCCGAGCCTGCGTTCTCAAGCGAGATGCTTCTGAGGAGATTCCAATTCGTGTCGTCGCCATACTTCAGTTGAAACAGGATCGCCGTTCGCCGCAGCCACAGGTTCTCCGAATTTTGCCAGATTGCGATCCACTTCTTTCCGTCCTCCGGGTACTTCTTGTACAGACTCCCGACTACGGATCCGGCGAGACCGTCGACCGTGTCCCACCATGATTTCGTGGTAATGAGATGTTCGCATAGGTGCCACGCAGGTGGGCCTAGCTGTCTCCTCATCCGAATCAGTAGATCGACCCCTGTGTACTGATACTCTCGGTATGGGAGCATCCACAACCTCTTGCTCACAGATTGAAGTTCGTTACGCTCGGGCATACCGTTCGCGCGAACGAATGCGGCGAAGAGGGCGCGTCGCGGTCCGGCCTTTATGCCAAGAAACTCGAACTGCTCCCTCATGTAGCGTTTCATTGGCTCGGCGTTGTTGGGATTCGCATGGGCCTCGAAGGACGCGATCAGTGGTTCGAGATAACCTGTACTTTCCTCTCCCATCCAGCAGGGGATTCAGGCTAAAAAGACGAGAAGTGCTGCGATGAGGGCCAGGTTTGCGACCGCAGCTATGATCGAGATCTTCCTGGGCTCTTCTTTCCTCAGTAGCGACCAGCCGGAACAGACGATCCCGATGGCCAATGTGATCAGGAACGTCAGTAATCCCGTCCACAGGCCGTAATAGCCCAGCGGGTCTTCCCGTGTGACTAGTACGTCGGCCGACAATCGGGCAAGGGGCAAGGCGAGAATCGCACACGCAATTCCGATCCACGCAAACACCGGTCGCCTAGACGGGACGTCGGATGCGGCATCAAGTGAGTCGTCAGCGTGGTCTGTCAAAGCCGGGGATCTGGTTTCTGCTGTCGGCGAGTCCGATCACAATATCCGCAGGACGCGTTCCGGGTGCAAACATCGGGAAGTCGGGAGTGAACTCCACCCATGCGCTCTTGGCGAGCGGCTCGTCGAGTATGTCGGACTTGCTTTCAAACTCAATTTCAACGCCGGCATGATCGACGGCTAGCCGTGGGCCAACGAAGAGCCCCGCTTCCTGAGCCGGCCCAAACGGTTCGGCTGAGATCATGAAAAGTCCATCTTCGGCCAGATAGACGAACAGGTAGGTAAACGTTTCATCGATCAGGTTGATGGGGCCACCCTTCACGACGCCGTCAATCTTCATCGTGGCATCCGTGAGAAGGAAAGAAGGTTGCGCCGGGGTTGCGGGTGCCGCCGAGCCCTTTGTAGGCTCATCTATGCCGACGAGGACATCCGGCCGGTTGCATCCCGAGATCATCAAGATGCTGAGAGCAATTGGCAGCAGGGGACGTGTCGTCAGGCGATTCATGCGCACTATACAGGCTTCCTTGATGACGCCGAAGCGTGCCTTACTCTCGGAGCGGGGGTGCCATCATGGTACCAAGGCGGGAGCGGCAGGTACAATGCAAAATATGGTGCCACGCTCATCAGGAGGGAGTCGGGTGACCCTCGCGTGGCGCTTTCAGACGTCGGGCCGGCGGGCTAGCGAGCCGTCGGAGGAGGTGGCTCCGGAGTCCGGAACAGTCCGGCACATTCAGCGAATCGGTCCGCGGTACCAACCAGGACGAGTCGGTCGCCGGGCTCGGCGGTAAAGTCGCCGGCTGGGCTCGCGATCGTGTTCCGGCCGCGCCGGACGGCGAGCACCGTGAGGCCAAACTTTCGCCGGAGTTCCAACTCCGACAGCGTCTTGCCGGCGGCGGGTGAGCCTGGACGCACGGCGACTGCTCGCGTATGCAAGCCTTCCTCGTCCAATCCTTGCAGCACCATCAGGTGGGCCTCCTGAATTGAGCCCCGAAGAATACCGTAGTCCTCCGCCCGCAGCGACTTTATGTGTCGCTGAATCTCGTCAGGAGCAATCATATATGCCCCAAGAACTTGCGAGAATATTCTAACGGTCGTTTCCATTTCTTCAGGAACGACTATGTCGGCGCCAATTTCCTGAAGTCGGTCAATTTCGTTCAGGAAGCGCGTTCGGGCGATGATTTGGATCGTTGGGTTCAGATAGCGGACGACCTGCACAATCCGCGCCGTGGCAAACTGGTCATGCATTACGATCACGCAAAGCTTTGCGTAATGCACCCCGGCTTTCTCAAGAATCGGGATTCGACCTGCGTCCCCGAATACGGCTGGAACGCCTTCATCGTCCATTTCGCGCACGGACTCTGGATTTAGTTCCACCACGACGAACGGGATAGCTGTTTCTTTCAGGACTTGCACGAGTCGTCGTCCAGCGGGTCCGTATCCGGCGACGATGACGTGATCCTCAAGTTCAGGCAGCGGCTTCCCTTCATCCTGTCCCTCACCCTGATCCGCAGAGCCGATTTTACCGAGCCATGTCTTCGACAAACGGCTCCCAAACTTCTCCGACGATTGCACGAAGAACGGGGTTAGCAACATGAGGATGACTGTCACCGCAATGAATATCTGAGCTCCGCTTTCGCCCATGGCGGCGGGGGAGAGTCCGGCGGCGCGGCCCGCCCGTTCCAGCACGAACGAAAACTCGCCGATCTGAGCGAGGGCCAGACCCGATACCGCAGCTATTCGCACAGGGTACCCGAGGACGAGGACGCTGCCCGCGGTAGTCACGAGTTTGATTAGCACGACAGCGAGCGTAGCCCCTACGACGATCATAGGATTCTCAATGATGAAACCGACGTCGAGCAGCATGCCAACCGATGCGAAGAAGACGGCGTTGAATACCGTTCGCAGTGGAATCACCTCACCAAGCGCTTGCTCCGCGTAGCGGCTTTCGCTCACTACCAGTCCCGCCAAAAATGCGCCGAGAGCGAGACTCACGCCAAACAGACTCGTGCCCGCTGCGGTGCCGAAGCAGATGGCAACAACGGTAAGGAGAAACAACTCCGGCCTCCGGGTCGCAACTATCTTCTCGAGAATCCATGGCACGACGCGCCTGGCAAGGACGATGGCAAGTCCTATCACCAGGATCGCCTGACCCAAGGCGATAAGGAGGTCCACCGTGGTGCCGCCGGAGCTTGCCAGCATCGGCACCAGCAGCACCATGACGACGATTGCAAGGTCCTGGAAGATCAGTATTGCGAGGGATAGCCGCCCCGGCGTCGTATCTGTTTCTCTGCGATCGGCGAGGAGTCCCAGCACGATGGCTGTGGAGCTTAGTGCTACGAGGCATCCCGTATAAACGCCTGCCTGCCACGAGGCCCCGAGAGAAACGACGATACCCGCGACGATGGCCACGGTGACGCCTACCTGTGTTCCGCCGCCAATGAAGATCGCGCGGCTGATCCGCGAGAGCTTGTCTAGGCTGAATTCGACCCCAATCGTGAACAGAAGCAGGATGACGCCGACCTCGGCTAGGATGTCGACGAGCTCCTGGTCGTAAACGAGTCCTAGCGCGTTCGGTCCGATCAATACCCCGGCAATCAGAAAACCCGCGATAGACACGAGATTCAGTCGATGGCAGACATAAGCTATCAGCACGCTGATGACAAACAGCGCTACCATCTCGTTCAAGAAGGGGAGTCCTACGGCGACTACTGGCATTGGATGGTGCGTGCTAGTGTTTCTGTTTGGACAGCGGATGGGTCATCCTTCGGTCCCTTTGGTACCTTTGGTACCGCTTTTCAATCTGTGGTGAGATCTCGAGTCGACCGGTCGGCTGTTCCCGAGTCGGCGTCGTCGGCCGCAAGGGTCCGCGACAGCGCACCTGCAATCAGGCCGGCGGGCACCGCAACGATTCCCAACCCAATGAAGACAATGAG
>JAHHLP010000411.1 GCA_018679295.1 Rhodothermia bacterium | reverse complement strand
GACCTCGGGTGTAATCCTTCGGTGACTCACTGTCTTCGATCGATACCGACCTGACTGGAGCCGCTTCAATCGGGACGAGACGATTCTCGTATTGCTTTGGCCGGAAAGGGTTTTCCGTGTGCCGGGTAGATTGTCTTAACACCGTGACGCAGAACTTCTCTCCAGCTCGCGACGATGCGTCCCCTATCGTCGCCCAGAATCGAGAGACTAGGCCTGAGCGTCAGGGGGAACCGGTTCATGGCCAAGTCCCCGACAAACGCCTGGCCCGTATCCAGGACAACAGAGACCGATCCCCGGGAGTGTCCCGGCGTATGGATCACTTTGCCCGGAACCCCAAACTCTTCCAGCGACCAGGTCAGGCCCGACAAGGAGATCTCCACCTCTGTGGCGGTGACATCTATGAGGGGCGTGAAGAGGCGGTGTACTCCCATAAAGAGTCTTCCCCACGTTGTAATACCCGGTGGTAGCGGTGGGCTGCCATCGACGACCCAATCCACCTCGCTCTCATGCACGGCAAGAGGAGCTCCTGTGTATTCCTTGATCGCGGCGGCCGAGCCCATATGATCCCAGTGCGCATGCGTGAGCAGGATCAGATTAACGTCGGTTGCACGAATGCCCAGACGATCAAGGCTACGACAGAAAGACTGAATGCGGTTGGGCTGACCGGCGTCAACGACTACAACACCTGAGTGTCGCAAGACATAACAATTGTCGAATCCCAAGGGGATACAATGAATCTCGGTTTCCATCGTCGAATCGTCAGGCGCGGATGCTCTACACGGACGTTACGAAATTTTTGACAGGGTCATTCGTTAGCCGGCCTTCGCTTTCGGGCTTTCCCTACAGACTCGAACCCGACATTTCCGTATCCATTTGTTTGCCTACGCGACCTACAACGCACTTCTATTCAGTTAGAAGGAGGACGGAATCAGCCACTTTGCGCAACTCAATTTGGTGTGATAAGGTGCAGGTAAACGGTACTGCAATGCAGGGTCATTTGGCAAGCATCCTTCTTCTAGCACTGCTATCTGGAATTACCCAGCGTGTGTCCGGCCAGGACATCCGATTCAACGAACTCATGCCGGCGAACGCGTCGGTACTGGCGGACCAATACGGCGATTTTTCCGACTGGCTCGAGCTTCACAACGCGTCTACGGAGCCGGTTAGCCTCGCCGGTCTTGGGATCTCGGATCGCAAGGATGATCCCTTCAAGTGGACTGCTCCAGATCTGACGCTGGGGCCAGGCGAGTTCCGCGTCATCCACGCGTCGGGCAAGGATACTACAGGCTACAACGGTGAGTGGGACGCCGTGGTGGTACAGGGCGACCGCTGGCGATTCATCAGCCCGGCGTCCGAACCGGCGTCGTCGTGGACGAACCCGGGATTCGACGATTCGTCGTGGCAAGAGGGACCATCGGGTTTGGGGTATGGGGATGGCGATGACGCCACGGTTGTAAGCAGGACGTTATCTGTCTATGCGCGAATTCGATTCGACGTGGATGATCTCGCGGCCGTCGAGCGCACTATCGTCCACATGGATTACGACGACGGCTTTGTCGCGTATCTGAATGGCACGGAGGTGGCCCGCGCAAACATCGGGCAGGCTGGCGTGCGACCCCGGTACGATGAACCGGCCGACACGTTCACCGAACCGCGCAGCGTATTGGGTCTGCCGCCACAGCGGTTCATCATCGAAAACCCGAGTTCGCTACTTCGTTCGGGAGAGAACATACTCGCCGTGCAGGTTCACAATTCATCGATCGGCTCGTCGGACCTGTCCTGCATTCCGTACCTGACGCTGGGCATCAGTTCAGCCGCGGGCAGTGTACGTGCGCCACCCATCGAGATCGCCGCTGATTTCTCGACGGAGATACACACTAACTTCAGACTCAGCGCGCAGGGCGAGGCACTGTATCTAACCGATCCCACGAGGCAACTGGTCGACTCGGTTCGCTTCGGAGCCATGCTGCCCGACATCTCGTTAGGGCGGCAGCCGGATGGCATGGGTGATTGGTTCTTCTTTGGCGACCCAACGCCAGGCGAGGCAAATACGACGCCGGCGTACCAGGCCCTGGCGGAGGCACCTGCTTTCAGCCATCTCGGCGGACGATATTCGGCTCCGCTGTCGGTCTCGCTGTCGGCGCCGGCGGGCGGAGACGTGTACCTCACCACAGATGGCTCGGAGCCGGATGCCGATGCCTTTCGATACGTCGGGCCGATCCACATCACCAAAACGACCGTGTTGAGAGCGCGGACACTGGGAACTGGACTGCTGCCGTCCGAGATCGTTACACACACCTTTGTCTACGGGGAGGACCCGACTCTGCCGGTTGTTTCAATTGCGACCGACCCAGCACTTCTCTGGGATAACGATATCGGCATCTATGCTTTCCCTCCGGATGATCAAGCCGAGTGTCCCAGCTTCCCGTATTTCTGTGCCAACTTCTGGGAAGACCGGGAGATCAAAGCTCACCTGGAGGTATTGGAGCCGGACGGCGCACAAGCGCTCAGCGCCGGCGCGGGATTGACCATCGTGGGTGGGTGGTCACGGGGTTTTCCGCAGAAGTCTCTGGGGCTCTTCGCCCGCGGACGCTACGGTAGCCCCGCGTTCAATTACGCCCTATTCCCTGACAGGCCATATTCCTCTTATCAATCATTCCTGCTCCGTAATTCGGGCAACGACTGGGACGACACGATGCTCCGAGACGGCTTCATACAGGAGCTGGTTGCGGGCGCCAACGTCGACCGCATGGAGTACCGGCCTGCGGTCGTGTATCTGAATGGTCGATACTGGGGCATCCACAACATTCGAGAGAAGATCAACGAGCACTATGCCGCGGCGCTTGGAGGCGTCGACGCCGATGAGGTCGACATCATCGCCCTTGACACCGATCAGCCGCCGGGAGTCCCGGAAGTCGTTGGTGGCGACGCGGAGCACTACGAACAGCTGATCTCTTTTGTCGGCTCGGCCGACATGCGGTCATCGACGGCACTCGAATTCGTAGAGACCATGATGGACGTTGACAGTTATGTCGACTACATGATCACCCAGATATTTGTCGGCAACACGGACTGGCCCGGCAATAACGTTAAGCTCTGGAGACCCAGAACTCCGGACGGCAAGTGGCGATGGATCTTATTTGATCTGGATTTCGGTTTCGGTCGCTGGAATCCGGGGGACTACGTCCACAACACGTTAGCCTTTGCCGCCCAGTCCAACGGACCGGAGTGGCCAAATCCTCCGTGGTCAACCTTCCTGTTCAGGAGACTGCTAGAGAACGCCGGGTTCCGGAATGCTTTTGTAAATCGGTACGCGGATTTCCTGAACACTTACTTCAAAACGGATGCGATGCTCGCCGTCCTGGACTCTGTTCAGAATCTTATTAGCGATGAGATACCGGATCATGTAGGCCGATGGGGAGGCTCGTACTCGGGCTGGGTAAGCAGCCTGTCCAATATGCGCTTCTATGCACGGAATCGGTCGGGGGCGGCCGAGTCTCATCTGCGTTCGTTCTTCGCATTGAGCGGGTCTGAGTCCGTCACGATTTCGGCGACGGACGGCGGGTCGGTCATCGTCAACAGGCTGCATCTCCGCGACTTTCCGTGGACCGGCTCCTACTATCCAAACGTACCACTTTCGATAACGGCCGTGTCGGACCGGGGGTACCGCTTTGCAGGTTGGACTGGCTCCCTGGAGAGCAGTGACCGTATGGTCGAGGTAAATCCAAATCAGCCGCTGACCCTCGCGGCGACCTTTGAGGTTGCCACAAGAGTTGATCATCCGGTCCACATCAATGAGATCCAGTACCACGCTGCGACCGACATGGACTCGGACGACTGGATCGAGATCGCTAATCGTGGCCAGGAAGAACTTGACGTATCGCACTGGAGATTGTCGGATGGAGGTGGCAACGTCTTTGACGTTCCCCGCGGGACAGCCATTGCGGCCGGCGGGTACCTTGTGCTCGCACGTAGCCCTGCAGCCTTTTCGGGGGTTTATCCTGGTGTCGAGCCGATGTCGGGCGGATGGGTCTTTGGACTGAGCAACGGCGGAGACGCCGTCTATCTGCGCGACGAGGCCGGCTTCGTAGTCGACTCGGTGACGTTCGGAGATCTGCCTCCGTGGCCGGTTGAGGCCGACGGCGGTGGATCGACCCTCGAGCTGATTGATCCGCTCGCGGATAACAGCCTTGCTTTGAGCTGGCGTGCGTCGGCCGTTCGAGGCGGAACTCCGGGGGCCACCAACAGCGTGTTCACGGGGACTGAAGGCGATGACTCCCTGCCAAAAGGGTACCTCCTCGGCCAACCTTTCCCGAATCCGTTCGCAGTTTCAACTACGATCCCTTATGCGACGCCGACAGCCGGTCGCGTGTCGCTGCGCGTGTTCGATACGCTCGGGCGCCTGGTCGCGACGATTGCCGATGGTGCTGTTGCCGCGGGGTACCATACGGTGACGTGGGAGGCCACCGCGCTACCGTCCGGCGTCTACTTTCTGCAGATGATCTCCGGCCACGGCGAAGTGAAGAGCTTGCCGGTCGTCGTGGTCCGATAAACTTTCAATAGAGCTTCCCGTCCACTCAAGTGATACAGACGTGATAGATCACTCAGCCGTGCAAAGGATTCTGCTTGGCTTACTCGGCTCGCTATTTGTGACTGCAGTCAAGATCGTTGCGGGAGTGCTTATTGTGACCGGGGATGCAAGCGGGCTCAGAAACGCGCACGAGCGGATCCCACGCCCAGCTCAACTTGGACGCCACACTCGGCGATACTATCCTTGTTGACTTGGACTCGCGGAGATCAATCCGTACACGTTTATCACTTCTCGGCAAACCAAGCTCGCCAGCACTAACCGCGCTTCCATTGCGTGGTCAAGAAGACGGAAGACGCAGGTTTCCGGCACCGGTGCTGTTCCGCGTCAACCTACCAAGCTGACTGAGGTCTCCTTTACGACAGCCTCGGTCATAGGAATGCTTTTCTTGGCGGGGCCGCTTGTCGCGCAAGAACTTCAGGTCGACACGTTGCAGGCCGCCAGCCCCGGAGCCGAGCTTCGCGTCTATCTAGACTGCGACGACTGTGATTTTGACCATATCCGTCGCGAGATAACTTTCGTCAGCTATGTACGCGACCCTGAGCAAGCAGACGTCCACGTGTTCATCACAAACCAGCGTACAGGCAATGACGGACGTCAGTACCTGCTTTCGTTTCTCGGCCGCGGCGGTTTCGGCAGCGTCGAGTATACGTTCGAGCGAACGGTTGGTCGAGACGCAACCAACGACGAGACGCGTGACGCCGTCAACGCAGCAATCCGACTGGGCCTGGTTCCGTACGTCGTGCAGAAGGAGGGCGCCTCGAACTTCGTCGTCGGTTACTCCGGCTCGGCAGATGTAGCTACTGACCAACAGTCGCGAGTTGACCCGTGGAGGCACTGGGTCTTCACTGCGTATGTGGGCGACATTGAGTTGGATCTGGAATCTAATCGTACTGTTTTCGACTCCCGCTGGGGCTTGTTCGCAGACCACGTCAGCGAAGATTGGAAACTGCGATTGCGGCCTTACTTCAACTTCGATCTTACGAAGATCGAGCGCGATGACGAACCGGATGTGCGAAGCAGCATATCGCGGCATGGTTTTGACAGTTATGCTATTCGCAGCTTAGGCTCGCACTGGTCCGCCGGTATTTTTGGCTCTTACGTCACACGCAACGACCGGAACATCCGGCACCGCGCCGAGATGGCCCCAGGAATCGAATACAGCGTCCTGCCCTATGACCAGGCTACCCGACGCGCAATTACCGTAGTCTACCAGGTTCAGCTTGCGTACGTCGACTATTTCGATAAAACCATATTTGACCAGACCAAGGAATCACTCGTAAGCCAAGAGCTCTCGGCTTCAGTGGCGATTCGGCAACCGTGGGGTGAGATCTTCGGCGGCTTGGAAGGCTCACACTATTTCCACGACTTCTCCAAACGTCGCGCTGAGTTCTTCGGAGTACTTTCGGTGCGACTACTGGAAGGGTTGTCGCTCCGCGTTCAAGGCGAGTTTGAGATGATCAGGGATCAATTGTCTCTCCCTTTGGGCGATGCGTCGCTTGAAGACATTTTGCTGCGGCAACGCGAACTTGCGACGGATTTCGAATTCTCTGGGTCGATTGCTATAACCTACACGTTCGGGTCCAACTTCACCAACGTGGTTAACACGCGGTTCTGAGTTCAACGGTATGGCCCACTGAGCACATTCGAGTGAAGTGCCTTGTTGTGGTGGTGGGAGTATCGAGACGCCGGGGGTCATTTCGAAATCGAGAAGGATCAAGTAGTTTATCGTGGGCACTCCGCAAGAACGCCTCAGAGAACGCTTTGATGTCCGACACGAGCGAGCCAACGGAAGAATGATAGGTGTGCCTTTGCAGAATTGGCTGGAGAACTCCTCCAGTATTCGTCGAGCAAGAAGCGAAAAGCCAAGTAACCTGTACCGGTTCATTACTCTCTTGCACCGGAAGCTGCCGCCTCCGGTTGTGTTCTTCGCGCAGGTCGCATACTCTACAGCTTTACCGACCTCACCCGGCAGCGCCGCTAAGGCAAGAAGTTCTTAGGCCGCTTGGATCGGCCAGATAGCGAGCCCCTTGAGGTAGGATATTTGGGAGAAGAACTTCCAGGCGCCAACCACCCTTATGTCAAGGACGCGAACCATGAGTAACCCCTTTATCCCACGCGTCGGCGGAATCCTAAGCGCCGATATTGCAGTTCCCGAACATGAACGAGAACTGCGCTTCTACTCTCGTGTACTCGGCACCGGCGAGAATCCGCTTTGGCGCGAGGACCTGATGAACAACCGAGGCATGCCGGTAATCGGCTTGGGCCTGCGCAGCGCGGAGTATGCTAGCCTTCCGCTCCAATGGATGCCGCACATTCAGGTCGCCAATGTCGCAGCGAGTGTGGAGCGTGCGATCGATCTCGGAGGGAGCGAGCTCATGCATGGCAAAGACGACGATGGAACGAGCCAGTGGGCGGTGCTGCTCGACCCAAACGGGGCAGCTTTCGGAATCATTCCAGTCGTTTCTGCGGAGGCGATGCCCCCAACTGAGGGTGAAGCATCGCGCGACGCCACGGAGCGTGTGGGCTGTATCTCCTGGCTCGATCTGACGGTCTCCGACGCGTCGGCAACCCGTGACTTCTATCGACAGGTGGTCGGATGGTCGGTGCAGGAGGTCGAAATGGAGAACGCAGGTGAGCGCTACGCCGATTACAACATGTGCGGTGATGATGGTAAGCCGGCGTCAGGAATCTGTCATGCGCGCGAAGCAAACCTGGATCTGCCGCCTGTCTGGTTGATCTACCTACCCGTTGGAGATCTCGCCGAAAGTCTCCGCCGCGTACGAGAGGGAGGAGGAG
>JAHHLP010000091.1 GCA_018679295.1 Rhodothermia bacterium | reverse complement strand
CGCGTCGATGCATTCGCCGTTCTGCAGGTGGTGCAGACGTGCAGAATGGAGCTGATAGAAGTCGATGCAGTCACGCTGAAGGCGCTTCAGACTTGCATCGCAGGCCGCCATGATGTGGTCACTCGAGTAGTCCAAACGGATAGATCCATCCGGGTCGAGGCGGTGTCCCACCTTGGTTGCTATCGTTACGTCGGAGTTGTTTCCGATCGTCTCGCCTAGCAACGTCTCCGAGTGCCCGAGGCCGTAGAAGTCGGCTGTGTCGAAGAACGTAACTCCTTGATCAAGGGCCGCAAAGATGGCACGTCGCGACAGGGCGTCGTCCGATGTGCCCCAGCCAATAGCTACGTCACCGGCTCTCGCGGGGCCACCGATAGCCCAAGCGCCAAACCCGACGCGACTAACCGAGAGATCGGTATCTCCAAATCTGCTTATTGGAATTGAGGTCATCTCAGTTGTTTGGAATCGACATCTCCGGTCCGAAGATACGTGACGACGGCGGGCGACGTCGAGTACACCTATGTGTCGTCGTCCTGAATCTGGGTTGGTTCACAGCGATTGCGTAACATCTTACAGTGAATGAGCGCGATAACCACTAGCAAACCGCTGCGAAGAATGTCACTACGGTCATTGCTTCGGTCCGTCCGAACTCTGGGCAGGGGTGTTGCCGTCGGAATTCCCGATCCCAGCGAGCATTCAAACCCGGTGGATCTTTTTCGAGTCTGGCTCGAAGCCGCTGAGGAATCGGGAATACTCGAGCCCACCGCGATGACCCTGGCAACGAGCGACGCAACGGGCCGTCCATCGGCGCGTACGGTGCTCCTAAAGTCGGTAGACGATCGGGGATTCGTCTTCTACACCAACTACGGCAGTCGAAAAGCTGCGGACCTGGATCAAAATCCAAGAGCTGCCCTCGTATTCCACTGGAAGTCGCTGTTACGTCAGGTTATTGTAGAGGGTTATGTCGACCGGGCTACACGTACTGAATCGGAGGAGTACTTTGCCACCCGTCCGCGAGGCAGCCGGCTTGCCGCGTGGGCGTCTAGACAAAGCGAGAAGGTCGAAAGTCGCGAGTCTCTCGTGGAGCGTTTCGAACAGGCGAAGGATGAGCACGCGGGTCGCGACGTCGATCTCCCGCCGTTCTGGGGAGGCTATCGCGTCGTGCCCAATCGTATCGAATTCTGGCAGGGACGGCCCAACCGCCTGCATGACCGCATTCTCTTTGAGCGAACTGACAACGGATGGAAGACTTCGCGTCTATATCCTTAACCCGCCAGGCCTGCTACTCGGTTCGAACCACGCCAACCACGCGGGGGATCATCTGTGCCTAACGGCTTTCACGGTACGGGCGCTGAATGGGATCGCATCGAGTCGCCGCTGCATCGGCTGGACGACACGCTGGCCCGCTTCGCGGACGAACGAGGTCTACAATTGAGAAAGAACACTCGCAACTGGCCGGATCGCCGGCTCGAATGGAACGACGCCATGAACCGTTCCATCCAAATACGTTTGGTCGACGACAAGATCCCGCCAACATATGCAGTGGGTATCTATGCGTGGCAGGACCGGGCCGTCGGGCGCTATATAAAGGGCGTCACCCTGGTCGAGTCGGCCCCGATCGATGTTCTTGAAAAAAACCTCGGAGATGTACTGAAAGACGCCGCTTCTCGACTTGATGGGTGGACTCCGGATGATCTCGAGTATGTCGGCCCCGTGCCGTAGCGGCTGCAAACTCTGTGTCAAGGCAGGGTAATCACCGTCCAGCGATCGATACGAGCCCCGTCACAATGGACCTCGTCGGAGATTAGATTTCCGTATCGACAGAAATTCTCAAGTCGAATGGATGCTCCCATGATGCGTAAGATCATCACACCAAGTGTACTGCTTGTTTCGTCGATTGCCTTCGTGGCCTGCGGTTCATCGAACCGCCTCGCCGAGTACGACTTCAAGGGCTCAACCATCGCGATGGTCGAGACGATCCCTCCACGCCCCGACGTGTTTTCGGACGACGTGTTCTTTGTCGACGAGAACCGTCCTCTTCGGACTGCTATACGGTTTGGCACACGGGTCATCCGCGAGGTCGAAGCACGGCGTTTGCGCCAGCGGCTCGACAGTGCGTTGACACAGATCGACGTGTCCGCTCTGATCGCCGACCAAACGCTGGATCGGTCGTCCGTTTACCTGCAGGCCCGTCCCGTCGCTGATGCCTATGAATCCGACTTCATCCTCGATCTCAGGGTCTTTGAGTACGGAATTGTTGCAGGTTCATGGACGGCACGCGCCGAGTTCATGATCGACGCGCGGCTGATGCTGCTGGACGGCGCAACGGGTCGACGCATCTGGGAAAACAAGATCAGTGCACGAGAGCCCGTCCGCGGCGTGGTAATCGGAGCAGGCCCGGTAGCCAACGACATCATAACGGCTGCCATACTTTCGTCTCTATCGGTCGAAGAGATCGTGGCGGCGCTCGAAGGATTGGCCGACTTCGCGGCCGACAGGTTGTCGGCGCGGTTGCAGCGGGACTTCATTCGCTCCCGTGAATGAGAAGGGTCGGGTTGATTATCCCTTCTCCATCTGCTATCTAAAAGCGCTCCAGCGCACTCCCAGCAAGTCTGCGTAGCCGGACCGGTTTGGGT
>JAHHLP010000243.1 GCA_018679295.1 Rhodothermia bacterium | reverse complement strand
CCATGATATCTGCCGGATACAGCGTCGCCCGACGTAGTGACGACTGCCGCCGAGCCATCGATGGCGACTGCGGCTGCATACGCGCCTTCCGATTGCCTCGCAGTGCCTTCAAAACGGGCGCGCTCGTTCCAGGTACCGGTCGAATCGCGTTCGAAAATGTATGCGGCGTTTGATTTTGCGCCGACGCCAGATGGGCGGTAAGACGCGACCACCAAGTGGTTGCCGCTCATCGAAAGAGATCGGCCGAAGAAGTCGCCGGCAGCGCAGTCGCTTGGCACCAGCGTCGCGGAGTGGTTCCAATGCCCCGATGACGAGTCGGCTTCAAACACATAGACGGCGCCGGAATTCTCTCCGCACGCGGAGCTGCCACTCGCTCCTATGACCGCTTGCCGCTCGTCAATTGCAACGGATGCCCCGAAGTAATCTCCAGAGGCCTCATCGGGATTCGACAGCTTATAGATCTGCCCGCTTGACGCTGTCGACGTCAAACAAATGGCAGCCAGCAAGGTGAGGATTTTCGGCATGTCCGCCGGAATCATTTCTCTTCTCAAGAGGTGTCGGTAACTGCGTGCAAAACGGATGCCGGGTGGATGTTGTGGTTCAAATCGGGTATTGAAGATCTTGCGGGCTCCGATGTGCGGCGACGAGTGTAGCGATGATGCGACGGTTCGTCCACACGAGGCTTTCGGCATTTGACGTAGACCTAACCACCGAAAGAACGCTCTGGAACGGCCCTGCCAACTAGTAGGCGTTCTTGCTGACAAAGCCCTTCCACACGGTCATTAACATGATCTTCAGATCAAGTGTCAATGACCAGTTCTGTATGTAGTACAGATCGTATTCGATCCGCTTCTCGATCGAAGTGTTGCCCCTCCAGCCGTTCACCTGGGCCCAACCTGTGATGCCTGCCTTGGTCTTATGGCGCAGCATGTATCGCGGCACACGTTCCTTGAACTGATCGATGAACACGGGCCTCTCCGGTCGCGGTCCAACAACCGACATATCTCCCCGCAAGACGTTAAAGAACTGCGGGAGCTCGTCAAGCGACGTGCGCCTGAGGAATCGTCCCACCGCCGTCGCTCGATCTTCCCCCTCCTTTGCCCACACAGGGCCCGTCTCTGCCTCGACGTTGACCGGCATTGAACGGAACTTCAGCATATCGAAACGCCTGCCGTTCAAGCCCATTCTCTCCTGGCGATAGAAGATCGGTCCCGGGGACGACAACTTGACAGCGATTGCGATGATCAGCGTCAGAGGGGATGTGATCAGTAAGAATCCGGCTGAGAACAGAACGTCGCCTGCCCTCTTGAGAAACAAACCGAACTGCGGAGGCGCCTCGTCAATGACGTGGATGATGGGCAAGCCGGCCACATGCGTCACGCGACTGTTCAACACGTCAAATTGGAAAAGATCGGGGACCATACAAACGTGGACCAGGCGTGTCGAGAGTTCGTCGATCATACTCTCGATGGCGTCAGAGGCGGACAGAGGCAAGGCGATATAGACGTAGTCGACGGGCGCACCGCTTCGATAGGAGTCGTCTATCAATCGAGGGACGTCTGATATGGATCCGAGAACTTGGGGGTCTTTCGCGTTGTCATCTGCGAACCCCACCACTTCAAGGCCCATCCAGGGGAATCTTACGAGAGCGGACCTTAGCCGCTGACCCACGCGGCCCGCTCCAACGATCAGCACGCGGCGAAGGTACTTGCCTTGTCGTCTGGCCCTCCGCACGTAGGCGTACAAACCCAGCCGAAGCAAGACCATGAAGGTGGGCGTAAGCAGACCGAACAGGATGAACATCAGACGCGAGAACGAAAGCGCCCGATAAAAAGACAGCGACGCAGCGACGACCAGCAGTTGGACGGCAACTGCTTTGGCCACCCCGAAAACGAGACTCGGTAGGCGCTGGGCACGATCCGCTGCGTAGAGCCCGGTACTCCAGAAGACGAACGTGGCCACGATCACGACCCATGGCAAGAGCACGAAGTACCGCTCGAAGGGCACCCATTCAGGAGGTGTGAGCACCTCGAAACGAATCACATAGGCAAGCACCCACGAGATGATTGTCGCGACAACGTCACCAGCGAACATCACGCGCTGGAACAGCCGGCTATGTTCCTGCAGCATAGTGTTTTAGACAGATGTCTGTGAAATGGTCTTGCCTCCGGACGGCCACTTATTCAATAACGAGGGTTTTGGGCGAATCGGCGGATTATTGGAAAGCTACGCCGCGTTGAGGGTCGAATACAGTTGTTTGGGTCTACTGGAAGTTGAGCTTCAGGGAAATATCGAGTGCCTTCACCGAATGGGTAAGCGCCCCACTCGAGATGAAGTCGACCCCTGTGGAGGCGATAGCCGCAACCGTCTCCAATGACACATTGCCGGACGCCTCAGTCCGTATTTTTCCGGCAACCATACCTACAGCTTCGCGAAGCATTGTTGTGTCGACGGTTCCGTCCTGCGACGTACGCGCCATGTTATCCAGAAGCACGACATCGGCACCCTCCACTTCGAGCAGTTCACGCAGTTCGTCCAAGGTCCGGACTTCGACTTCGATCTGCAGCTGTCGGGCCTCACTCGCAAGGAACGCAGTTGCGGCCTCGACCGCCTCACGTATGCCGCCCGCGACCGCGACGTGGTTGTCTTTGATGAGAATCATATCGAAGAGGCCGATGCGATGATTCCTCCCGCCGCCAATGCGGACGGCCCACTTGTCGAGGAGCCGCAAGCCGGGAGCCGTCTTGCGTGTATCCAGGATCTCGGTGCCGTACGGGCTGGCCAGAGAAACCATCTTGTGCGTGAGCGACGCGATCCCGCTCATGCGCTGCAGCATGTTGAGGGCCGTTCGTTCTCCGACAAGGATTCCTCGTGCCGGTCCCGCGATCCTCGCAACCTCCTGTCCGTCGGACACCTCATCGCCATCATCAACCAGCCAGGACACCGCGATCGCGCTGTCCAGCAATTCGAAGACGAAATCGGCGACTGCCCGGCCCGCAAGTACCCCTGACTCCTTGGCGAGAAACACGCCAGCGGCCGCGGCTTGATCAGGCACTGTCGCGAGCGTAGTGACGTCCCCGTCCCGTACGTCTTCTGCCAGCGCCCGTCGGATGATCTCGTGCAGATCGGCATCTGAGAGATAATCTGGAAGCATCAGGCGCTCACTCCGGTAAGGTCGTCGAGGCGTTCTATGGCGGCGGAGAACACGTGTTTAATAGCAGCGGGCGCCCTGATGGGCCGTTCGCGTCGGGGGTCGAAGAAACACAGTGTGACGTGCCCGGACACAACCTTCATGCTGCGTTGGCCGACCCATCCGAGGTAATTGATTCGAAGCCTCGTCTCAGGAACTTCCGGATCCAGCATTGTCTGAATCGTGATTACGTCGTCGTAGCGAGCCGGTTTGTGGTATCTGATTGCTGCCTCCGTAACCGGCATGATGACTCCCGAGGCTTCCAGCTCCTTGTAAGCGAGCCCCATGCTCCTGAGTGCTTCCGTTCGAGCCGCCTCAAAGTAGTCGAGATAGTGCGTATGATATACGATTCCCATCGGGTCGCACTCGCGATAGCGAACGCGGTGACGGTACTCGAAGACGATCATGGGTGCAGCTTAGTCCGTTGCTGAGTTGACTTCGGCAGACTTTTCTGTGGGTGGATGAATCTCGGCAGCCTGCCCGTTGTTGCGGATTTCGTAGGGGCCTATGCGGTCGAATTTCTCAATGCGAGCCTGTATTAGCTTCGCCGGTTTCCGCTTCTCCAGCTTCTTTAGCCACGATGAAACCGCAAGCCCGACGGACGAAAAGGCTGCCTCCGGATCGTGGTGTGCACCACCCGTGGGCTCGGGGATGACCTCGTCGACGATGCCCAGATCGGAAAGGTCCGGGGCGGTCAGCTTCAGCGCGCGTGCTGCGTCTTCCTTGTGGTCCCACGATCGCCAGAGAATCGAAGAGCAGCTCTCTGGAGAGATGACCGAGTACCATGCGTTCTCCATCATGAGAATGACGTCGCCCACTCCGATTCCCAGTGCTCCGCCCGAAGCGCCTTCGCCAATGACGACGACTATGATTGGGACCGGCAATCGCGACATCTCGAACAGATTTCGGGCTATTGCCTCCGCTTGTCCTCGCTCCTCCGCCTCGAGGCCCGGATACGCCCCCGGAGTGTCGAGCAACGTAACGACCGGCTTGCCATACTTGGCGGCAAGCTTCATCAGACGCTTCGCCTTTCGGTAGCCTTCCGGGTTCGGCATTCCAAATCGGCGATACTTTCGGCTTGTTGTATCGCGCCCCTTTTGGTGCCCGAGCATCATGACGGTTCGGTCACGGTAGCCGAAACGGGAACCCTTGAATTTGACGAATCCCCCGACGATGGCAGGGTCGTCCATGAACAGCCGGTCGCCGTGCAGCTCGACGAATCCCTCGCAGAGATTGTCGATGTAATCCAGTGTATATGGTCGAAGGGGGTGGCGTGCGATCTGGACGCGCTGCCAGCGTGTCAGGTTGCGGTAGATCGACTCACGGAGCTCCGCGACACGCTTTTCAAGGGCCTCGATCTGGTCCGAGAGATCTACCTCAACGGTATCCTCGTTGACGGATCGCATCTCATCAAGCCGCTGCTCCAGCTCGAAAAGCGGCTTTTCAAATTCCAATAGAGGACGCTCTGAATTCTTTGCCATAGAAAAACCGCGCGAGGAAGGCCAATCGATCAACACGGCTGGTAGCCGCGATCCAAGGCCTATCCGTTACGCGAAGATCAGTGCTCAGCGTACGGAAATCTGCGAATGGATCCTACTCGTTGGAGGAGGCTAGGGTCCGCCGGATTGCCCTGGTAGTGATCTCCACGTTGAGTGATATGGATTGATTATCAAGATACATGCGCCAGGCACGCATGACTTCCTCGGCGCGCGGCTGCGGTGTGTAGATCGCATCGGTCACCGAAACCGCCCCGCGTTGTACCCCCCATTCCTCCGGTGGCCGGTACCGATCTTCCGGTAGCCAGCCCACGAGATCGAAATCTCCTGCGACAGCCCTTTTGAGGGCGTCCTGGCGACTCGCGAGGCTGCTCGCTTCATTTCGTCGCGCCTTACCGGCCACGCGAAACACCGTAAGTACTGCCAGTGCGGAGGCCGCTGTCAGCCGATCACACAACCGGTGGATCCAACCACTTCCAGCAGTGCCGATCGTCTGTTCGGTCGAGATGATCGGCACCGCAAGATCGTCGACGCGAGCTTTGCCGATTACATGGGATCCACTCTCGACGAAAGTCTTGAATTCTATCGGGAGATCACGGAGCGCTGACATCAGCGTGACCACGGTCCGGTTCTCAAGGCCTGCCATGGCAAAAATAACCTCATCGATACCTCTGAGCCGGATTATGTCTCGAACCTGATTGATGGAACCGAGTCGGTCGACCGGCAAGTCCAATCCCGAGTCGGTCTCACCAGCTTCTACGTAACCAACGACTGAGAACGGTGGCTGCAGCTGTGAGGATATCATGGTCTGCAGGCGCGCTGCCTCCAGCCCATCGCCGACCACAATTGCCCTGCCCGGCTCCTTCCGCTTTCGGTTGGCTATGATTCGCCAGAGCATGAGCAGTATCATCGACGGCATAGCACTGGCCAGGATCACAAAACGTGAAAAAGCGATTTCCTTGACGAAGAACGACAGCGTGGCGACGGTGACAAAGGCGACGACGATTCCCACTATGACCGGTCGAAACCGCCATCTGCCCCTGGCGTAGCCCCCAGCCAGACGAATGCCGATGGAGGCGGCCAAGCCGTATATCATTGGCGTCGTAAGCAGAAACCGGGTGCTAAGAACTTCGCTGGGCTCGTCAAATCGAAGTGCCGCAACCGCGGTCACGGTTGCATAGACGATTGCAAAATCCACTACCGGGACGGCGAGAGCCCGGGCACCCCTGCGCAATGCGGATGCAGCTGCGCGAACCATGATGGCGGCTCGGATCGCAAGCCGAAACAGCCATGACCGTCCGTGGAAATGCTTTTCCGCAAAGAGCAGCATGGCTCCGTAAAAGAGTTTGACGTACCTCAAATCTCCCTTGCGAGTACTCTCCCCCTTGTAGTGAATGATCTGCGTATCGGGGGTGTAGTAGATCTTCCAGCCGGCAGCCTGTATTCGATAGCAGAGGTCCAAGTCCTCACCGTACATGAAGAAGTCCTCGTCGAATAGCCTGTCTGGGGTGAGCTCAGACAGGTCAGAACGGGTCGTCGCGGACTCGCGAGTGACGGCCTTCAGTAGCGCAGCCCGCCGAATCATCATGCATGATCCGCTCAGCGCGTCGACCTCGCACGTCTCATCCTGTGGCAGGAACGTCAGGTTGTACCGACCAAAACGCTCGCTGCCGGGGAACAGCCTGCTCAAGCCGGACATCCTGTAGAAAGCAACCTCAGGGGTGGGAAAGGCACGCCGGCTCTCGGGGGCGAATGTCCCATCCGGATTCAGGATCTTGCATCCGACCGCCCCGGCCTCCGAACGCGCGTCCATAAAACGGACCAGAGTCGCAAGTGTGTCCTCCTGAACAATCGTGTCTGGATTGAGGATGAGCAGGTAGCGTCCTCGCGATTGGCTGATCGCCATGTTGTTGGCCACACCGAAGCCGACATTAGCATGATTCTCGATCAGATTGACGTCAGGGAACTGCGACAGCACGAGTTCTTGCGAGCCGTCGACGGAGTTGTTGTCTACGACGTACACTTCGATCTCGAGATCGCCGCGTGCTCGGAATACCGAGGACAGGGCTTGCTCCAGAAACTCTCGGACGTTGTAGTTGACGATGATGACACTCAGGTCTACCATCGCTTCTTGACCCGTCCGGGTCCCGCTTCCAAGAGGTGAAGGTTGCTCCATCCCCATTCAAGAATCACGCTAATCGAGTGATGCGCACAGAATCTAACGGATCACGAAAACAAATTGCGCAACCATTCGATCCGCGGCCGTCGGTTCGGCTATAAAATCACGCTATACTTGTACTCCACGCTGCGGTAGTCTCCATGTTGCTCAATGAGGTCAAGGCGACAGTACGGTTGGCGGTCCCCGTTGTGGCAACACAGATTGCCCAAATCTCGATGGGGTTCGTCGATACCGTAATGGTGGGCCGCCTGAGCAGCAATGCGCTGGCGGGCATCGCACTGGGGAACTCGGTCTTTTTCACCATTCTAATGGTCGCGATGGGCCTGGTCATGGCCGTCGGGCCGATGGTGTCCCAGTCGTTCGGTGCCGGAAATTCGGACGGGGTCGCCCGGTCAACTCGCCAGGGTATGTGGCTTGCCACAACTTTGGCCGTTCCTGCGTTCCTGATAATCCGAAATGTAGAGCCGGTGTTGCTCTGGATAGGGCAGGATCCGTCGACGGTAGACCTCACGCAGAGTTACCTCCATGCGATCTCATGGGGCGCATTCCCATTCCTCTGGTTTGTTGCTCTCCGCAGCTTCATCGAAGGTGTGTCGAGGCCCCGGCCGGCCACCGTAATTAGTGTTATTGCCGTCTTTCTTAATGTCGGCGCCAACTACGTGCTGATGTACGGAAAACTCGGCCTTCCGAGAATGGGCCTGGTAGGTACCGGTTGGGCGAGCACGATCGTGTTCTGGTTTATGTTCGTGGTGTTGGCGGTAACCGCCGCGCGAAGTTCGTCTTTCAGGGGCTACGAGATCTTTCTACACCTCAGACGCCCCGACCCGCGTGTCTTTCGTGAACTATTTCAGATCGGCTGGCCCATAGGAATCAGCTACGGAATCGAGGCTGGTCTTTTCATGATCACTGCCATGATGATGGGACTACTCGGTACGGTCGCTCTGGCCTCTCATCAGATCGCTATTCAGTGCGCGTCCATTACTTTCATGGTTCCGCTCGGAATCGGAATCGCTGCCTCGGTTCGGGTTGGGCAGGCGGTTGGGCGCGGAGATCAGAGAGGTGTTCGAATGGCCGGGTTGGTCGGCGTAGGAATAGCGGCGACTTTCATGACGGGCGCGGCGGTCGTCTTCTGGACGCTGCCTCGGGCCGTCGTGGCGCTCTACCTGGATGTGGGTGACCCAGCCAACAGCGATGTCGTCTCGCTCGCAGTCTCACTGCTTTTCGTGGCCGCCGTCTTTCAGTTGTTCGATGGGGTGCAGGTATCAGCCGCCGGAGCATTGCGGGGCATCAAGGACACTCGCGTACCGATGTTTATAGGATTCCTTTCCTACTGGGTCGTGGGCCTGTCGAGCGGATACATCGTTGGATTCGAGCTGGATCAGGGTCCGGTTGGCCTCTGGTGGGGGCTGGTATTAGGCCTTACCGTTGCCGCGATACTTCTGCTGTGGCGCTTCTGGCATAAATCGGAACCAGGAGCCGCCGATGTCGGAGGTCAGATTGGCCACGACGTATCGCAGCCGGTGACCGAAAAGCACTGATGTACGCATCGCCTCGGCACAGGAGTATGTTTTTGATTTAAATTCAACGCTGACCACGTAATTTATCGCGCTCGTGTATTTTACCTTCTTGACGCCGTAACGCGGTACGTCCTCTTGCCGGCCCTCACCCGGACTGATCAAGCCCGTCTTCATGCCTCAGATTTTTCCCAAGACAGCCAACGCCCTGCCTGTACTGTCATTGTTCGGTGCGTTGGGCGGCGGAGTTCTTAGCATCTTTCTGGTGTGGTACTATTTCAGTCCCGAGTACACGGACGTTGGCTACTCGCCTGAGCAGCCTGTTCCGTATAGCCACCAGCTACATGTAGGCCAGCTGGGCATTGACTGTCGCTACTGCCACACGTACGTCGACATATCATCGCATGCCAACGTCCCATCGACTGAGACGTGCATGAACTGCCACAGTCAGATTCAGACCGCTAGTCTCAAGCTGCTTC
>JAHHLP010000158.1 GCA_018679295.1 Rhodothermia bacterium | reverse complement strand
ACCCGCTTCTGAAAACGGATGGCGCGCACACCGAACATCGCGCGCACATCTATCAGACCCAGGCCCCGTATCTCCATAAAGTGCTGGACGAGGGCAGTACCCGAGCCCATCAGCAGGTTCTCTTCCTTTTTGGTCACGATCACGACGTCGTCCGCGACCAGACGATGACCGCGCTCTACCAGGTCGAGGGCCACTTCACTTTTTCCGATCCCGGGCTTCCCGACCAGCAGCAAACCGATTCCGTACACGTCGACCAGAGAGGCATGAACGGATTGCTGCAGCGCAAATTGATCTGTCAGAAAGTCCCGGAGGACCGACATAAACTCCGTCGACGGCATCGACGTGCGGAAGATCGGAATCCCCTCTTTGCTCGCCATGTTGACGAGCGACTTGTACAGCTTGTTATCCTCCGTGAGGAAGATGCACGGTACCGGAAATCTGACGAGGTTGCGAAAAGCCTTGACGCGCTCGCGTTGGCTCAGGTGCCGCAGGTACAGGTTCTCCGTATTTCCAAGAATCTGTACGCGTTGGTGCGTGAACAGGTCGATGTAGCCTGCCAGAGCCAGTCCCGGTCGGTGTAGATTGCTCTCGGTGACCTGGCGGTCCGCTCCGGACACGTCATTAACCGATTCAATGTCGAGCCCTACGGACTTGCGGAGCTGCTCTGCCAGAAAATCGACCGTAATGGATTCCTTCTTGTATGCAATCGGCTGATGCGGCATCTCGTGGCCTTTGCGGCGTCCGTGTTGCTGTAATCGTTGCTGTGGTCGTTCCTGTAACTCACCGACCGGGATCCTACGGCACTTCCACCGTGTCGAGGACCTGCTGGACGATGTTCTCGCTGTCGATCTCCTCGGCCTCCGCCTCGTACGTGATGGCTACTCGATGCCGGAGGACGTCCATGGCGATCGATCGTACATCCTCAGGCGTCACGTAGGCTCGATGGCGGAGGAACGCGTGCGCCCGCGATGCCAGGTTGAGGTTGATCGTTGCGCGCGGCGATGCGCCGTACTGTATGAGTCCCGACAACCCATCCAGCTTATACTTTTCGGGCTCCCTGGACGCCATCACCAGATCGACCATGTACTGCTCCACGCGCTCGTCAACGTATAGCTCATTGATGACCTTACGGGCGGACAGAATCTGCTGTGGTCTCACGACCGGCTTGACATCCACGCGCTCGCCTGTCCCCGCGTTCCGGCGCATGATCTCAAGCTCCTCCGCGCGTGAGGGATACGACACCTTGATCTTGAGCATGAACCGGTCGACCTGCGCCTCCGGAAGCGGATACGTGCCCTCCTGTTCGATCGGGTTCTGCGTGGCCAGAACAAGAAACGGCTCCTCAAGGGGAAAGGTCGATTCGCCGATAGTGACCTGCCGCTCCTGCATGCTTTCGAGAAGCGCGCTTTGCACCTTTGCAGGTGATCGGTTTATCTCGTCCGCAAGGATGATGTTGGAGAATATTGGCCCCTTCTTGATGAAGAAGTCGCCTTCCTTCTGGTTGTAAACGAGCGTTCCGAGCAGGTCGGCGGGAAGCAGATCTGGCGTGAACTGAATCCGCTGAAAACCCGTGCCGATGGCTTTCGCCAGCGAGCTCACCGTCAGCGTCTTGGCGAGTCCGGGTACTCCCTCGAGAAGGACATGTCCCTCGCCAAGTAGCCCAATCAGCAAGCGCTCGACCATATACCTCTGTCCGACAACCACCTTCCCGATTTCGGATATGAGCTCGTCAACAAACTTGCTCTCGGTCGCGATGCGCTCGTTGACGGCCGCAATATCAAAATCACTCATATTGCTCTTCTTACTAACTGACGGGAATGTGTGGGAGACCGACGGGTCATAAAAGTACGGTATTCGCGCTTATTCCGAAGTGCTCGTTCAACTCGTCTTTTGCGCCATCCAAAAACGGCGGTACGAGGAACGGCTGCCCCAGCACCACGACGACGCCGGAGAATCCAAGCGACCTTCCTCCATACATGCCGGATACCGAACGGTCTTCAACGAGTTCTACCACTTTATCGGTTCGCTCAGTGGTCGCGTGCATGTCATCGCGAAGGGAGGCGTGACCCATCACCAATAACGCGCCAAAGAACTGCCAGTCACCCTTGCGAGCGGCGGTCACAAGGCGATGGACTCTCTGGTTCTCGCGAACAACATAGCGGAGGATGGGCCGCTGGCCACGCGGTATAGCTTTTTCTGCCACCTCGAGGTCCTTGTGCTCCAGGTCTCGCAGGGAGTCGAGCCCGGGGAAATGCTTTCGACGCAGCCGCTCCAGCGTGTCAGTCAGCGACCGACGAGCCTTGACGACCATTTCCCTTGTGTGCACCGGTTCACCCGTGTCCACAAGCCCCCAGCCTGCAGGATCTGCCGCAGGGGTCGGAAACGGTAGCCGCCGCCCTGTCTTCGTGTCCACAAGGACCAGCTGACCGAGAGATGCCACATCGGTAGCTACGGCATACGCATTGGTTGGCAGCCGGCCCGTAACATCGGATACGATGCTGGTAATGAGTTGGAACGGATCTTCGTGCGATCGATCTGCCGGAAACACAGCCTCGGTCGTCCTGAAGGTGGCCATGGCCAGTGCAGCCGCGTACGACTGCTCGCAACCGGCCAGGATCGTAGAGACGACGGCGGCATCAACCTGCCGTTCTGACGTTCCTGCCGCACGAATAATTCGCATGACGAGCTCTACCCACCAGGGCGCGTGGTCGGCGGCGATTCCGAGGACCCCGTGGGAGAAG
>JAHHLP010000036.1 GCA_018679295.1 Rhodothermia bacterium | reverse complement strand
CTCCTAAGGCGAGCAACTCCCGCCGGCTGTTCCGCTTGAGATGGCGAGTCGGGCCCCGCCAGGTCGACGACCTCCCGAAGCTTCTTTACTGTGACCGCTCCCTCGCGCAGAAGGACCGGCCTCGCGGAGGTGCAATCCACAACAGTAGATTCCAGACCTATTGTCGATCGTGGTCCTCGAAGGATACAGTCGATTTGACCGTCAAAGTCCTCGCGGACAGCTTCCCACGTAGTGGGGCTTGGCCGGCCAGACTTGTTGGCAGACGGTGCCGCTATCGGGCGGCCGCATGCCACAAGAAACTCCTGAGCCAAGGAGTGATCTGGCACTCGTACAGCAACGGTATCAAGCCCGGCTGTGACCGCATCGGAAATCATAGGCCTCCTTTTAAGGACAAGCGTGAGTGGGCCTGGAATGAAAGCCTGAACAAGTGATCGAACGAAGTCCATTTCAACCCACGCAACCGCATCAATGGCAGCGGCGTCAGCAAGATGAACGATAAGCGGGTTGTCGAGCGGGCGCCCCTTGACCTCGTAAACGCGCCGGACGGCATCGTCGTTGAGCGCGTCTGCACCCAGACCGTAGACCGTCTCGGTAGGAAACGCAGCGAGTCTCCCCGCCCGAACGATCTCGGCGGCCGCAAGCGGGGAGTCGGTCATAAGGGTTTTCATCAACGAATGAGCTGCAATGTGCGTGCTGCAATCACAACTTACCCGCCAATTGCGCTATCCGCCAACAGGCTGGCGTTTTCCCGATGCTGCTCGCGCGACGCGGCGGCTCCAGATCCTGACATCGTCCAGCATGATGTAGATGGACGGAAGAATGATCAGAGTCACGGCGGTTGAGAAGGTCAAGCCGCCCACAATAGCCCTCGCCATTGGATAGTAAGGTGGGCCATCACCGCCGATCTGTTTCGTCCCGATGCAGAGCGGTACCAAGCCGAGGACGGTCGTCGCAGCTGTCATAAGGATCGGTCGCATGCGATCGCGTCCGCCCTGTACTATAGCTGCTTCGCGATCCATCCCCTCCGAACGAAGGTGATTGATATGGTCGATCAGTACGATCCCATTGTTGACCACGATGCCGACCAGGATCAAGATGCCAATCCACGCCATGATGCTGAAGACTGTATCAGTAATCAGGAAGAACCACCAGACACCGACGATAGAGAATATGATGGACGTCCAAATGGCAGCGGGATGTATCAGAGACTCGAAGAGCGCGGCCATGACCAGATAGATCAAAATTAGCGCCAGAATCAGATTGAGCATCATGGTTTGCTGCGACTCTTCCTCGTGTCTGAACGTGCGTCCGAACCCCCACGTGTATCCTGCAGGAAGATCGTATCTATCGAGGACCTGCTGGATCTTGTTCTTGGCCTCATTCGATGTCATACCATCCAGGCCCGCGGTCACTCCAAGCATAGTCTTTCGATTCTCTCGGGAGATCTCACGGGGGCCGCGAGAAACCTGGAAGTTCGCGAGTGAGGCAAGGCTGACTTGGGTATTGTCGTCGCCCCTCAGGGTCAGATTTCTCAGATCGTCAACTGAGCGACGGTCCGTTTCCTGCAGCTTGATCCGCATCTCGATCTCGCCGTCTGCAGTACGGAAACGCTGCAGCCGCTGTCCACGCATTGCCGCGGAAATCGTACTGGCTACCTGCTCGGTGGAGTACCCGTATTGACGGGCCCGTTCGCGATCCACCACGACGTGGACCTCCCGATCGCCAATCGTTGCCTCTGATCGAACGTCAACTAATCCCTCGATGCGCGACAGGACCTGCTCGAGTCCATAGGACAACTCCGCAAGCACCTCGCTGGACTCTCCGTTAAGCGTAATTCGAACCGATTCGCGACCGCCAGAACTGCGCCAGGTCCATGAAGGCGAGCCAATCGCGATCTTCGGCATGTCCTTCGTAATGAGCTTCTTCAAATCGCCCATGTCTATATCTATCTCGTCTGGATCCTTCATCAGGAGCGTTGACATCGCGAATCGCGGAGTGAAGTAGGTATAGACGGACTCGATGTGGAAGTCTTCCTTGCCGGCGAAGAGGTGGGCTTCAATCTTGTCCACCGCTTCCTCCACGCGGTCAAGAGTGTATGTGTCATTGATATGGTATATCAGCCTGAGCTCCTTACCCTCGTCCTGGTCGGGAAAGAAGTCGCTCTTAACGACGTTTGCCGGGACGGCGACACTGGCAAGTACGCCTACAATGATCGCCGCCGAACTCCATCGGTGACCAATCAGCCACGATAGCATGCGGCCGTAGCGATCGATCGACTTGTCGATGATCGTTTCGCCTGTCTTCTTCGGTGGCTTCAACCGCGCGGTCAATAGGGGTACGACCGTCAGCGAAATGAGTAGTGAAGCTACAAGCGCAACACAGATGGCCGCCGAAACGTGTTTAAGGTAAACCGTTACCTCGTCCGCCTGACTGACGATCATCGGCAGAAACACAATGGCCGTCGTCAGGGTGCCGGCGGTAACAGCAAGCGCTACCTCTTTGACTCCTCTCAAGGCCGAGATTCTGCTGGAGCCCTCAGGATCGAGGTGCTGGTGACGATGGATGCTTTCCGTCACTACGACGGCGTTGTCCACCAGCATTCCGACCGCGAGCATCAACCCCATCATCGTAAGGATGTTGAGCGTGAAGCCGAGGAAGTACAGAAAGCCGACAGTGACGAGGATCGAGATGGGTACCGCGAGGGCGACAATCGTGGTCGTCGCCATGCGTCTCAGGAAGAAGAAGAGGATCAGGATGGCAAATATGCCACCCAGAAGTCCCGCCTCTAGCAAGTCTCTCAGGGATTGAGTAATGCCGTCGGCCGCATTGTTCATGAAGTAGAGATTGATGCCCCTCATCTCGGGGTCATCTTCGAGAAGCTCAAACTCCTGGACTACGGTTTCTACCACCTCAACAACGTTCGCGCCGTTCTCCTTGAACACGTTCATGCCGATGGCAAAGTTGCCGTCGAGGTGGCGCGCCTCCTCGAGTTCCGGATCGTCGTAAACCACTGTCGCGACATCCGACAAACGTAGTCCGGTATCGGAAATCGGTAGATTTTCAATCTGTTGTACGTCTGACAGGGCCCCGACCGGCCGGACCATATAGCGCTTCGAGCCGTCAGTGATTCGCCCTGCCGTCACGGAGAAGTTCGCGCTCTGCAAGGAGCTCATCAGGTCAACGAGGTTGAGCCGATGCGCGGATATGCGGTCGGAGCGCAACTCGATTCGGACCTCACGAGGCCAGACACCATAGAGTTCAACCTTCGAGACCCCGTCGATGCGCTCGAGCGGCCGCACCAGCTTCCGGTTTAGCATGTCGTAAGCGCCGCTCAAATCCCTGTCGGAGGAGATTCGCAGCTGGAGAATCGCCATGTCATTGCTCGACCACTGGCCAACAAATGACCTCTGAAAGTCTGACGGAAATTGTGATCGAACTCCGTCGAGTTTCTCCTCGATCTCGATCGCCTTCAGATCCGTATCGACTCCCCACTCAAACTCCAGATGGATATTTGCTCCATCCTGCCGGGATGTGGAGCTCATCCGCTTGATATCAGCGACAGTCGCGATGACCTCTTCTGCTGGGCGCGTAATCTCCTGTTCGACCTCATCGGGAGTGGATCCCTGGTAAGGCAGATTCACCCAAAGCATGGGCGCGTCGAACTCCGGGAAGAGCTCCAACTTGATCAGTCTGGCCGAAATTGCGCCGATGACGACCACGCACAGGAAGACCATCATGGTCGTCACAGGACGCCGCATTGAAGCTTCTGGTAAGCTCATTGGCTGTCGAGGTTTGGCGTGGACGTGGAGCCAGTGGCTGGCGCGAGGGCAGGGGAAACATCCGGCTTGCGATCAAGCAATGCGTACATAACTGGTATGACGATGAGCGTCAGGAGTGTCGACACGATCAGTCCACCGATGACCGTGATCCCCATTGGGGCACGAATCTCGGCTCCATCGCCGAAGCCGAGTGCGAGGGGCAGAAGGCCGAGTGTCGTCGTGAGGGTAGTCATTAGAATGGGTCGGAGGCGCAGGCGCGCTCCCTCGCGGATCGCCTCGAGCTTAGCGACGCCATCAGCCCGGAGCTGGTTTATGAGGTCGACGAGCACGATCGCGTTGTTTACCACGATGCCGGCCAGCAAGATGAGCCCGATGAAGACAACCACGCTGATCGTGGAGCCGGTCATCCACAATGCCAGGATCGCACCGATCGCCGCAAGCGGAATCGAGAAAAAGATCACGAAGGGGTGCATCAGTGATTCGAACTGCGATGCCATCACAAGGTAGACGAGGAACACGGCCAGCGAAAGGGCGAACAGGAGGGACGTGAAGCTGGCTGACATCTCTTCGCTCTGTCCGGCTAATCGCACCGCTATACCCTCAGGTATCGCGACTTCGCCTATGTACGTGTTGATC
>JAHHLP010000427.1 GCA_018679295.1 Rhodothermia bacterium | reverse complement strand
CTGCTACACATGGATGTGCCCTCTTCGATGAAGGCGGACGAATTCGAGCCCGGCGGATCGTGCAGCATCAACAACGGAAACTCTTCCGTCGTCGCTGAGACAAACGTCGCCGCCCTTTCGCGCGAGCCCTCTACAATCGCCCATCTCGTTTCCGTGAGTGACGGACGTCCTTCGACCTGCGCGACTACCGTGATCGGCTTCTGGAACGATCGGTCCACGCCCTGGATGCGAGCACCCGAGAAGATGTTGGGCGACACCCCGATCACGGTATAGACCGAGTCCTGTCCTAGCGTCAAGGTGGAGTCTGAATCGACACGATCCGAGATGGCGTCGAAGATAGTCACGGTCCCCTCTTCAACCTTGCACAGGTTTCCGTCGCCGTAATCCTCAACGACACTGATCTCGAGCGATTCCCCTCCGAACTCCGGAATGATCGGAACGCTTGGAAGACTTCGAACGACAACATCTCCCACCTTCTGTTCGATCACGGGACAGGCGCTGTTCTCACCCCATTCCGCCCCACCGATGTCCGGGAAGCTGGCGATCCTGAGCGTTAGCGGCGCACGGTAGATCAGGTTGCGTTCGGTGTCACCATTTCTCAGGTCAACCTCGACTGCCCCAAGTTTGTCAAAGAACTCAGAGATGTCTTCAGCTCTTTCGCTGGCGCCTTGCACGTCCACAACCTCGACCAGATAGTTCAGCGGCGGCAAGTCGACATTGAAAAAGCCGTTTGCAAACTCGTCTTCTCCGAGCGGTCCTCCGGCCGGTCCGCTGTGCACCGTCAATGTGCGGTTGTAGCATCCGTCTTCGGTTCGAATGAGGATGGTTGCCGTGCCGATGTCCTGGGCGCACGTTTCAGGATTTCCGCCCGTGAAATTCCCCGATAGTGTTTGCCGCCTCTCGTCCACGAAATTGAGGCCCGACACCGGGCCCGTTACCGCTAACTCGGCAAAACCAGGATTGAACGTGTGAACCAGTTCATCGTTTGTCGGAGCTTCGTACTGTGGAATGAAGAACCACGTATCATTGTCGTCGACACTTGGATCTACGGCCACGGCATAGCCACCGTCATCACCGGTCACATCCTTGACGTTGTCGTCGCCCGCAATCTTGTCCTTTGCGACGTGCATCACGACGTCCGGTACCGGACATGTCAGTGTTTCGCCTCCGACCATGTCTTCGTACTGCACAAATCCGGAAACTGCATATGCGGTAATATCACTGAAGAAGACCTCGTTCTGGACGGGGCTCTCCGTGCTCAGTGTGATCTTCTTGAACGAAGGTGAAAACTCGCGGCCCGGGCGTGTCGGAATTACGTTGAACTCGGTCGATTTTCCGTAACGGATACGCGGAATGCTGTAGTTGCCGTCGCTGCCCGTAACACCGCAAACCTTGAGTTCGGCGCCCGCGTCGGTGAGATACACACCGTTGAGGAGGCGTCCGTGGTTGGCCGACTCGGTCACGTCTGGAGCGACCAGACGCAGGCCTTGGTCCAGGGGCCAATAGCCGACCAGTCCTTCCTCATTTCCGCTAAGCACCGCGCGTCTATTGTCACGAACCTCAGCCTCGGTTTTCGCAATACTCCATATGCGCAGTTCGTCGATCTCACCCTCGAACCAGCCGACGTTCGTTTCCTGACGATCGATCGACTGACCAATCGTCAACGTATCACGGCCGCCGCCTGTAGCGGGTACGCTTGAGGTGTAGGTCGCTCCGACGGCGTTTCCATCCAGATAGAGCGTCACGTTGTTCTTGTCCCTTACCGCCGCCACGTGATACCACGTCCCGAGGCTAAGAGAGACCGGACGGTCGACAAAGACCGTGTCAGCTGCACCTTGTACGGTTTCTTCGACAACGGTGAAGCGCAAATCGGTCCCATTCAGCGCCAGTGAATAGGCACTGTCGCGTGCGACGATATAACGTATCCCGGACTTGTTCTGCGGCCGAATCCACGTCTCGATAGTGAAGTCGCCGGTAAAGCTGAGAGGATCAGTTTCGTCGTCATTGGTTGCAATGGCAGCTTCCACATACCCGCCGACACCGTCGAACAGCATGCCCCTGTTGGGATCCGGCACGAGACAGACTTCGGCCTCGTCCGTACCGGCGCCGTCGCCGACGGCCACACGACCGGCAATGGTACCATTCGCAGGCCGCCAGCCGATGTCGCAGGCGGTCAGATCCGTTTCATCTGTCCCTTCTGAAGCGGCAGCAAATGCTGTGACGCAATAGGTATAGGCGTCACCCGGGGCTGCTGCAAAATCGTCATAGAACTCGAAGTTGGCTGAGACCTCGGCCAGAGACTCGAAGGCTCCTCCCTCGATGCTACGATAAACACGATATCCGTCCTCATCATCGGCTTCGTCTGTCCATCGTACCTGGATTCTGTCCGGAATGGTGCCGTCGGAGGCCGCGATGCCCGAAGGGACCACCAACGTCACGCCGGGGTCGGTGATGGGCTTGACGGGCTCCGGAGTGTCGAACGGTATGGAGTATGCGGCACCACGACCCGCGCCGGGTTCACCCACCAGGTAGAAACCGGCCCCAATGTCAACAGACGAACCGAATCGTGCATTCGTACGCGGGTTACCATCAACGCGAGCATCATACCGGACGGGGTCCGAAAGCATCGGCTCCCAATCAAACACGTATACGGCGCCTGCATTACCGATGCTTGGGTCCTTAATGTCCTCATCCGAGGCACCAATCAGGATTCGGAAGTTTCGAATGGCGATGGACGATCCGAAATTTGCACTCGATGCCGTTTCCGGGAGGTCGTTTCCGCTCAGTACCTGAAGC
>JAHHLP010000536.1 GCA_018679295.1 Rhodothermia bacterium | reverse complement strand
GAGTGGGAGGACGAGATCGCTGATTCGCATGATGTATCTGCCCCAGTACCACATCATGTCAATCACGCTCCCAACGATGAACAGCTCGAAGAGCCTGAAGAAAAGCACTTCACCGTTCGTGACGGGGCGGTCGTAATCGAATAGCTCTTCCGCAAGGACCGAAAGTTTGGAGGTTGCCACGGCTACGTCAGCGCAATTCTGGATTGAGTTCAGCTCCGGCTGCATCGACTACGACATACGGAGTAAAAACCACGTGCACGGAGTCAGATGCGTCGATCTCACCCCTAGCCCGAAGAACGAGTATCCGGCGATCCTCAAGGCGATCTGCAAGGAACATGGTTCGGAGGCCCGCAACCCGGTCCTTGTCCCACTCGACGGTCTTAGAGATGAAGTTGGCGAGGTCGATGGGGTCGACGCCGTAGTCGGTGGCGCCAACGGGCTCGCCCTGCAGCTCTGCAGCGGAAACGGTTTGCCAACGGAGTGAATCGACCTCGGTGACGTCACGCACGATTGCTCGGCTCCACGGTCTGCCCGCCTGCGAGAACATCGGGTAGATACTGAACGGCCAGAACTCCCCGAGGTGCGTACCGACAAGGAGCGCATAAACGAGGAGTGTAATGCCGATGGCACGAAGCGATTTTCGGCGTGGCGCGTTATTCTCTTTCAACACGATATCGGGATTGATTCTGCCGCTCCGGGACCGGGCCGTCCAACAATATAGAACCGGACCGTGACCTTTGGGACCAGGTTCGTCGGCTTGGGGCAAGCCCCAGCATGACACGCTACAGGCGAACATCAATCGCAAGATTTCGTTCAGAGCCGAACAAAAAACTCATCGCACTCGCCGAGCGCACTGGTTACTTCGACATGGGCTTCAGCACTAGAGTCATTGCGGCGCTCGCATTTCTTGTGACGATCCCATTCGCGCAACCGGTCGCTGGACAGGATAACGCGGTTCAGTATCGAGCGACGCTCTCTGTTTCGGCTGCTCGGCAGGATACCTTGCCGCTCTGGCAGGCAGCGAACCAGTTCGGTGTCGTCGATCGTGCCGGCACGAGTGCGAATCTGCGTCTGGCCGCCTACCTCCCCCCTTCGGACTGGAACGGTATCACCTACTCCGTTGCGGCTGATGTTGTCGGTCGCGTTTCCGAGCATTCCTCGCTGTTTCTCCAACAGATGTATGGCGAGGCCCGGTACGGGAATTTTCTGCTTCGCGCCGGCCGCAAGGAAGAGACGGCTGGTGTCGTCCACCCGTCACTTTCTCTGGGTTCGACGACTCTCGGAACCAATGCCGCGCCCATCACGAAGGTGAGTCTGTCCTGGCCGGAGTACGTTACGGTACCAGGCACTGGCGCGTTCGTGGGCATAAAAGGCTATCTCGGCCACGGCTGGCTAGGCGGCAACCGGGTAGTGGACGGCGCGCTGCTCCACGAGAAGAATGTATATCTGCGCCTTGGTTTCGCGGACTGGCCGATTAAGGGGTGGGGCGGAATCATGCACTATGTCACGTGGGGTGGTACGCACGTGGATCCCGAAATCGGGCGCCTGCCCTCGGGGCTTGACGACTATCTGCGCGTCTTCTTTGTGCAGGGAGCAAGTGAAGACAGCGCCGTGAATCCAGAGATAACCAACGTGCTCGGTAACTCGCTAGGGGCCTACCACTTTGGGTTGGACCTTCAGCTGCGCGGCGTCTTGATCCGCGTCCACCGGCAGTTCTACCTGGAGGACACGGTATCTCTGGAATTTCGAAACGCTCTCGACGGGCTGTGGGGATTGAGTCTCACCTTCGACGACCGCCGAATCGTGACCGGGTTTCTCTATGAACACGTTAACACGATTCGGCAGAGCTCCAAAGCTGACGAGCCGCGAGGCACCGACAATTACTACAACCACTTCCTGTACGCCACCGGCTGGACGCATCGAGGACAGGCGCTGAGCCTGCCGGTCGTATCGACCAACAACAGATATGTCGGCGTCTACAACAACATTCTGCTTGCGCATCACCTCGGCCTTGAGGGGACGATCCCCGGGCCTATCGACTACCGTCTCCTGTTCACGTACTCGCGCAATTACGGTGCCCATTCATTGCTCGAAGCTCCCGGCGAACCGCGCATCCGGGACGGACGATTCGGCGGCCCTGTACACCAACGCTCCCTGATGTTGGAAGTCTCACATGCTGTCGGCCGCCCCCGCGTTGTCGGCTCAACCCGTGCTCTAAATGCGTTCACAAGGCTCGCCTACGATTGGGGCGATCTGCTGCCTGACTCAAACCTTGGCATCACAGTCGGCCTCACGCTGCTCGGGAGCCTGTAGAACAAGCGCCTCGGCCCTCCGCCGCCTCTACTCTTCCATAAGAATCCAGTTTTTCGGGTCAAGTGCAACATCACCGGCCGCCTCCGTGATTGGCAGCTGGACGGGCTCGCGCGACACGTTGACCCGGCGGACGCCTTCGTTTGTGCTCACCTCAACCGGCATCGGGAACGGCATGTTGTCGGGGGTCTCCCACCACACGCGCATACCTCCCTCTACC
>JAHHLP010000303.1 GCA_018679295.1 Rhodothermia bacterium | reverse complement strand
CGCGCGACTCTCGCGCTCGAGGTGCACCTCCAGTTCGGTCTTTCGCTTCTTCGCTCGAGCCGCAGCGTCGGCCACCGATTGAAGCAGTGGATTGAGCCTTTCCGAGTATCGAAGAGCAGCAAGCCGGCTGCGGCAGTAGACGCTCACGGCACCGTCGGTCGTATCGAACGCCTCCTCCCGACAGCTCCCGCGACTCTGCAACTCGATAAGTGAGAAAGCAGCTGGTTGATCGGCCTCCCAATAGATGCGCGGCGTCGCGTCTTCCTCGATTTGTCCGCAAATACCCGAACCCGCCTCATATAACCGCTGAGCAGATTCAGTCTCGAACACGGCGTTTGGATCCAACCCGCACCTGTAGAAGACCTCGGCGACGAGCTCCTTGTCAAAAAGCGGAAACGCTCTGGAGACCGCCTTACGGTTAGTGACTGATCCGCCCGCCGTGCGCGCCACGAACTCCGCGACTGTCGTGGCCTGTTCCGCGGCACGGCTATCAGGTTCGGACTTGCCGACCCATCTGGAGACCGACTTAAACGCATCCTCCACGACTCCATCACGAATTGCCAGCACATTTGGCTGCGATCCGTAAAGAACGAGGACTATCGCACGAGACCCGGCACCCTCAATCCGAATCAAGCGGTCACGATCGGCTATACCAACTCCGCCGATGCTCATGCCGTGCACAGCAGAGAGCAGATCGGTCACGTTCTTTCGGGGTCTTCCTGTTCGTTCTGAACGAAACAGGTATCTGAAGGAACCCCGAGCGCCGAATACGAGTCGCGAGCCATCAGATATCTCGATAGCGAGTTCGTTCTTGCCGCTGGAGTAGGCTCCGTTCACAGCCATGCCCGTCAGCATGCTGTTCCACTCGTGGGCGAGCTCGCGATAGCTATAGAAGGTCGTCAGCATAGGAAACCGGAACGGCAGCTTCGTGGGTGCGGAACGGCTTCGCCGCAGTCAGGTCGTTCCCGAGGTCAGGTCTGTCCCGTGCTTAGCTCTGTCCCGTGGTCAGGTCTTCCGACTCGCAAGGTATGCGACTAACCAGATTGCCGCCCAACCGGCCGCCTCGAGCCACCATTGTGACCCTGCGAGCAGAGTTACATTTGCGCCATAGAGCAGATGGAAGACCCAGTCGGGGGCACCCTCTTTCTTCGCCTTGCCGGCCTTCTTGACCACCGACGGCCCGAAGTACGCCACCACCTTGAGGAAAAGAATGAACGGCGTGTAGATCCAAACGACCCACGTCGCCCAGACTGCGTCCTGCAGGGTGGCAAGAGCGATACAGACGGTAACCAGAACGTCGACGATTACATCCTTCAACCAGGACATAGCGGTTGGGTCTACTGAATCCAGCTGGTGGTGCGCGAATATACCCGCTCAGCTATGTTGCGCGCCAACTCGTCGGCGAGCGCTTCCTCAATCCGGTCGACCCGTACACGCAACTCATCCGGATCAAAGTATGCAAGCTCGCTGCCGGACAGATCAAGATGCCGATAGTCGCCCGTGTATTCTCCGCGCTGATACCTGTCTTTGACACCGGCATCTACATGACCTTCGTAGAGTCTGTCGCCTGACGACACCTCATAGATACGCACGATGGCTCGCGCATGGTAGTCGATCTCGACCTCGTTGAGCACGTATGTAGTGTCCAGTGCGTTTCGGCCTTTGGTGCGCGTCCTCACTACGTCACTGTCGGTTATCCGCTCGGTCCGTCTGAAATCGGCGACTTCCGGAGCCAGCACCCAATCGGCAGCGACGATTCGGCCCACTGCCACGGCCTCACTGCGAGAAATGACCCTTCCACGCCTTCCCACCTCACTGCGAAGTTCGCGGCGTACGGACACGGGGTCAGCTACCAGAATGAACGGTGGAGGATTCGACCAATGATCGTAGACGAGGATGTCGTTGAGGTCCGTCAGCAAAAGAGTACCGGCATCGCGCCGGACTCCTTCTTTCGCGGCGACCGGGAGCATGGCCACGAATCGTGAGCCGGCTTCGAGGGCCGCCCGCTGTATATCGTGAATGCGCCGCGTGAGGGAGTGCTCGTGGCCGACGATGTCCAGCCCTTGCTGCGCCTTCTCGAAGGCCATTCGATACCTGGCCGCCGCCAACGACTGATCTGCCCACTCAACAAGCACAGTTGCGCGCGACTCACGGACAGATGCGATCTCTGACTGGTTCATACGACCTCGCTGCAGAGCACGATCGTAGTAGCGCAGAGCATCAGCCCATCGCGCCTCGCTGCGCGCTTGATCACCGTCGCGAAGCAGCTTTCGGACCGCAAGGTCTTCCATCCGCTCGCGCCGGGAGTCGAAGTCCGGAGGCAACTCCAGTTGAGCTCCCACCGCCGTCGCGCGGGCGTGGAATGAGTCCAGTGTCGCCATCTGATCGGCTGCCGCTACAAACGCTCCGTCGGCCTCCAGTGAGGCCACTCTTGCCAGCCGGTTCTCAATCACAATCGCACCGGTCGACTCGAGGCGGGCTCGGGCATCCGGCCAATCCGGCTCACTTCTCAGAACCTGGATGTAAAGCTCGGCCGCCTCCTCAAAACGACCGGACTCTTCCGCCTCGACACCCTTCTTGTACTTCTTCTCCGTGCTGGCACACCCGACAGACGAAACGATTATCATCGCACCCACAACGGCGATGAATGCTGATCGATGCATGTTCATGACTCGGCCCTTTTATTCCGCCTCAGGTATCGGCCGGATCGTGACGTCATCAAGGACAGAGATCATGATCGCAAGGGCGTCTTCGAGAACGGAGAACGGGATATTCAGCGGCGGAGCGATGCGTATCAGGTCGTTCGAGTGGAGCGTCCAGCCGAGCAAGACTCCCTGCTTCAAACACGCGTCGACAATGGATTGCGTCACCTGTCGCCCGTCGAGGGCGAGTCCAAGCATGGCACCGCGACCCCTGACCTCGCGTACGTGTGGCCGCCCCTCCAGCGCAGTTCGAACGCGCCGGCCCACCTCGCCGGAGCGGGCCGTCAGACTTTCTTCCAAGATGACCTCAAGAGCCGCGCGAGCGGCCGCACATGAGACCGGGTGTCCCCCAAAGGTCGTGACGTGAGAAAGCGGCGGATCGGTTCGGAAAGACGCCATGATCTCGGCACTTGATACGAAAGCACCCAGCGGCATACCACCGGCCATCGCCTTCGCGAGCGTGATGATGTCGGGAACAACGCCAAAGCCTTCAAAGGCGAAGAGCGTTCCTGTCCGTCCGAAACCCGTCTGAATCTCGTCGAAGATCAGCAACGCCCCCACCTCGCTGCATCGCTCGCGCAACGCACGGATCCACCCCGTGTCAGGTACGATTACTCCACCTTCACCCTGAATAGGCTCCGTGATTACGCACGCTGTCCGATCATCGATGGCATGGAGAGCCTCTAAATCTCCGAACGGAAGGAACTGGACATCCGGGAGCAATGGCTCGAATGGATCCCGATACACACGCCTTCCGGTGACGGACAGAGACCCATGGGTGTCACCGTGGTACGATCCTTCAAAGGCAATCATCTTTCGGCGGCCGGTAAACTTCTTCGCCAGCTTCAGCGCCCCCTCGTTGGCCTCCGTACCGGACATCGTGTAGTAAACGACCTGCAACGTGTCCGGCAGCTGATCGGTCAGGAGGTTGGCGAAAGCGACCTGGGATTGCTGCACGAACTCGCCGTACACCATCACGTGTAGATGACGCTCGATCTGTTCGCGAATCGCATGGAGCACTCGTGGGTGCCGATGGCCTATTGACGAGACCGCGATACCACTGATTAAGTCGATAACCTCGGTTCCGTCCGAGAGCTGGATGAAAGGCCCTGCGGCATAGGTAACCTCCAATCCGATCGGATGATCGCTTGTCCATGCTATATGTTCACGGAAAGTCCGATCCACTTGATCTGCCCGGCATTTGTTCTGCGCCATGATTGTCATCCCGAAGATACCGACCCGAGCCGGGCTGCTTCCGACTGCAATTTGAATAGGGGTTGCGTAGTTTTGGAGGTTAGCGCTTCCGCATTTCCCTGCCGAAGAGCAATCCCCGTAAGAGAATCGAAATCGACCACTCGATATGGCAGAATATAAAGGCACTATTGGCATCTTGACGGGAGGCGGCGACGTTCCCGGACTGAACCCCGCGATCCGCGCAATCACCATCAGAGCAGTCCGTGAAGGATACAAGGTGATCGGACTGCGTCGCGGTTGGGGCGGTATTGTAGACATGGTTCGCGACAAGGAGGCCGACAACTCCAATCACTTCCAGGTGCTGACCGAGGACATCGTAAATCGCGCCGGCCGGACCGGCGGTACGTTTCTGCACACGTCCCGGACACGACCGAGCCGGCTGCCGGGCGCCCTCGTGCCACCTCATCTGCGTAATGAATACAAGGAGGACATTAACGACCTAACGCCTGAAGTACTGAAGAACCTCGAGTGGCTGGGCATCGACTACCTGATACCGATCGGCGGCGACGATACGCTGAGTTATGGGTACCGACTTCATACGGAGGGCTTCAAAGTGGTCGCCATACCGAAGACGATGGATAACGACGTCCCTGGGACTGACTACTGCATCGGGTTCGGCACCTGTGTTACCCGAACAATCGAGCTCACGCACACGCTGAGAACCACCTCTGGATCACACGAGAGATTCCTTGTAATCGAGGTTTTCGGCAGGTACGCCGGATACTCCGCTCTGCTTCCAACGATGGCGGGCGCGGCCGACCGCTGCGTTATCCCCGAGCACCCCTTCGACATCGACCAACTCACCGAGCTGCTCGTCTACGATCGCGGCCGCCACCCGAGCAACTATTCGGTCGTTCTCGTATCAGAAGGGGCGACGATTCTCGGCGATGACGAAATGTCTTTTGAGGGTCACGAGACCGACCAGTACGGCCACAAGAAACTAGGCGGTATTGGTGACCGCGTCGCCGCCCTGCTGAAGGAACACTCACCCAAGTACAATAATGGCCGGCGGATCAACGTTGTCAACCAGAGGCTGGGATACCTGGTGCGCTGCGGCGACCCGGACGCTCTCGATTCCATCGTGCCGATGGCGTTCGGCAACCTCGCCCTTGACCTCATCCTGGAAGGAAGCACCGGTCGCCTGGTCAGCATTCGGAATGGCGTCTACGACAGCGTAACCCTCGACGTGATAAACGGGCCGCATAAGGTGGTGGATGTACAGAAATACTACAACGCGGACCGGCTGAGACCGAACTACAAGACCTTTGACCGCAAGCCGCTCTTCATCATGACCAGCGATATGTAAAGAGTCGCAAACTTTTTTCGTGTGGAGCGTATACTTGCTCCCCCCGACGTTGACGCTCCCTCCCCAGTCAACCAGAATCGCACCGGCCGATGCTCGATTCGACCATCGAGGCACTCTATAATGAGTTGGCCTCACGCTACCCCTCCGGCACCCATCGCGGCAAACACGAAATCGAGGCCGGCGAACTCCCTCGTAGCATCAGCTCGTTCCTTGTCGTCCGTCTTGAGCGCAAGGCGCAGGTAGAGCTAAGACAGCTTGGCTTCGCGCGGCTCAAATGGACCGACGTTCAGAACGAGAACGTGCAGCGGCACCTCGACGCCTTGGCGCATGAAGCATACGAGCACGCCGTCGTACCCGACGGTGAGTGGGATCAATGCCTGCAGGATGCAGCGCGCTTCTCCGTTGGAGCGGCCATTGACCCTCGCACTGCGCTTGTCAAATTCGTCTTCGGCGATGACGAGTCGGCGCTTCCGGCTGACCAGCTAATTTCGCGCCTGGGACGGTTTGACGCTCATCGGCCGCTGCGCGACGCTGTGGCCGATTCGCTCGAGAAGCGCCCCGACGACAGCTACTCCCTGGAGCGCTTTCGATCGATCGTCGCCAAGGTAGATGACCTGCGCGCCGACGGCTTC
>JAHHLP010000010.1 GCA_018679295.1 Rhodothermia bacterium | reverse complement strand
CCGATAATGGTAGTTGCGTCCGGTTGTACGTCTCCCTCATACATTCCCCCGACAGTCGGAACCTCGATTCTTAGTGCACGGTCTTTGCCGGATACGGATCCGATAGCGATGCCCGTCGCACCCTGATCCGGGCTATCCATGGTACCGGTTAGCCCGCCTCCTAGTGCATCATTGATGTGAAACACGATGCGCAACTCAGTGGCACCTACCTTTAGAACGCCGACCCACGACCCAGTGACATCGACAGACAGTTCGACAGGCACGGCGGTCTGGTTTTCCGCGGTCGACGGGTCGAATCGGTTTAGTAAGAGCGGCCACGTGCCACCTCCTTGCGACCACGACCCATCGATCACGTCGTCGGACGCAAGATTTCCGCTGAACGAACCCGCCGCGGCTGCTACGGACATGACTAACTGGTTGCCTTCGAGGGTGACATCCGACACCGGAATGCCCGTTGCCCCTTGATCGGGACTGTCCATAGTTCCCACCAGACTGCCGTCGTCATTTCTGGTGAGGTGGAAGACGATAGTCAAGGACTGTCCTTGAACCGACAGCGTACCCTTCCACGATCCCTCAGGCGTCATAGTCTGACCTTCCGAAGTAGGCGCTGCCGTCGCCATCGCGATAGATGCGAGAACGAATAAAACGGTCTTCAATTGATAGCACCCTTTGATTCGAAAATCATCCAAAACAAAAAGTTACGAATCCGTACCGCCGGAGGTTCGGTGCGTAGAACGGGCGGCACGTTCTTTTTGTGAAATCTGCCTCGTGACGGAGCGATGATTGACAGGTCGCGACGTTCCCCGTGCGTTCGCAACCCTTTCGGACGAGATTAGTATGGGTTGTTCTGAGTTTGAGGAATTTCCCAAGAGAGCCACCATGCCACGAGTACCATCCTTTCTTATAGCTTTCCTGTTGCTGCTGCCGGCGTGCGCTGATCGCATGGAGCCGGGGGAGGAAGCGGACGAAGCCTCCGGGCCTGACGTCCGCGGCACGGAGGTCAACTATACGGGAGGCGGTGCGACGATGAACGGGTACCTGACCTACGATGCTTCAGTCGAGGGACGTCGGCCGGGTGTACTTGTCGTCCACGAATGGTGGGGTCATAACGACCATGCCCGCGATCGCGCTCGAATGCTTGCGGAGTTGGGATATACGGCACTTGCGGTCGACATGTATGGTGATGGCCGTACCGCGGATCATCCCGGTGACGCAAGTGCTCTGATGCAGGAGGTGATCTCGGACATGGATGCTGCGGTTGCGCGATTTAATGCGGCCCTTGATGTTCTTCGCGGTCACGAAACGACCGACCCAGACAAGATCGCGGCGATCGGCTACTGTTTTGGTGGCGGTGTCGTGCTTGAGATGGCCCGGCGCGGTATGGATCTGGACGGTGTTGTGGCCTTTCATGGCAGTATTGGTCCGCCGGACACGCCGACTGAGCCAGGAACGGTTGTCGCCGACGTACTGGTAATCGTCGGGGGTGATGACCCATTTGTTCCGGCGGAACAACTCGGAGCCTTCAGGGCCGATCTCGAACAGGCCGAAGCCGATATCGAGGTTGTGGTGTACGAGGGCGTACGTCACAGTTTTACGAACCCGGCGGCCGACACAGTAGGGTCCAAGTTCGATCTTCCATTAGAGTATGACGCGAAGGCCGACAGCGCCTCGTGGCAAGCCATGAAGGATCTCTTCGAGGACATCTTCGATGATGCTGGGAACTAGTTGACGCCAATCATTCAAAACAAGTATTTAGTTCAAATGCGGGCAATCTCTTCTGTAGCATTCGTGGCCGCTCTATTCATCGCGGCTGCCCTTCCAAGCGCGGCGCAGGAGGCGGCGACCGAAAACGCTCTGGTCAGGTACGACACCGACTTGCTGCCGACCGAGTTCCACGAGAATCGCCGCGATGCGGTCCGTGAGATGTTGCCGTCCGGCGCAGTGGCAGTGGTCTTCAGCGCGCCGACGAGGAATCGCGACAACGATGTCCACTTCGAGTACCGGCAATCGAGCGACCTCTACTACCTGACAGGGAGCACCGAGGCTGCGACAGTACTCGTGCTCGCCCCTGGCGGCGTGGAGGTCGACGGTGATGTTGTGGATGAGGTGCTTTTCTTGCCGCCGCGCGACCCGTCCCACGAGGTATGGGAAGGTCGTCTCATAGGTCCGGACCGCGCGGTGGAAACGTTGGGTGTTGCCAAGGCGGTTAGCAACGAGCGGTTTGCTGAGGTCATTTCCGAGATTGCGGAGAATGACAGCATCCGGTTCTATCACCAGCAGCTTCCGTCCGACGTCGATCCGGGTTCCGTCCTCGGCCGACAAATTGCTGCGTTTGTTTCTGCCGCAGACCCGGTTCCGATGGAGACGGGAAGTTGGATGGCGAGCAGGGCTGCCCGAGGGATGATGGGAGTTTCCGATTCCGGGATGTTTCTCAGGCTGAGAGGTTGGCTGCCCCGAATACCGTCCGAAGACTTCGTGTCGCCGGTTCTTTCCGAAGCTCGGAAGGCTTTCTTAGCTGCGGCAGATTTAGAAGAATGGCTCGAATGGCGCGAAGAGAACATTGACGAAGAGTATTCTGACGGAGGCACTCTGGATGGCATCCTCGTCGAACTGCGGATGATCAAGACTCCCGACGAGCTGGCGCTCATGCAGCGCGCCATCGACATCACCGCCGCGGCCCAGATCGAGGCCATGCGTTCGATCGAGCCGGGCATGCATGAATACGAAGTTGAAGCGGTGATCGAGTACGTATTCCGAAAAAACGGCTCAGAGTATCCCGGCTTTCCGTCGATCGTGGCAAGTGGCGAGAACGCGACGATCCTCCACTACACGACTAACCGTCGACGAATGCAGGCGGAAGACATGGTCGTGATGGATATCGGCGCGGAGTACCACGGCTACAGCGCGGACGTTACCCGAACCGTGCCGGTGAGCGGTTCATTCTCAGAGGAGCAGAGGGCGATTTACGAGCTGGTCCTTGAGGCGCAGCAGGCCGGAATCGAAGCCACGCAAGCAGGGGCCCCGTATCAAGCACCGCACGAGGCCGCCTCCGGCGTTATTACGGCGGGACTGGTGGATCTCGGCGTCATGACCGGGCCAGAAGAACTAAGGCGCTTTTTCATGCACGGCACCAGTCACTATCTGGGGATGTCAGTTCACGATGTAGGTGACAGAGGCAACCTTCAGCCGGGAACGGTGATTACGGTTGAGCCCGGCATCTACATTCGCCCGTCTCCCGATGTGGACGAGCGCTGGTGGAATATCGGCGTGCGGATAGAGGACGACGTTCTCGTGACGGAGGCAGGCCCGAAAGTCATGTCGGATGCGGCACCCAGGACTGTCAAGGAGATAGAGGCCTTGATGAGCGAGCAGGGGCTGGGCAACGACAATCGCGGAGTGGTGTCGATGGCGGTTCCCGTAGGGGCTTCAATCTTGCCAAACAGCACGGACTAGGTTGCCCTCAAACAGCTCGGATTAGTGTGCGCCAGTCAGCGTGAAAGTCTACTGGCTTGAGTAGTGATGAGCGATCCGGGCGAGAGTCTTTTGCCTCCTTCTGTGGCGGCCCACGATCGTGGATAATACCTTCCCCTTCTTTCAGACGAAGGAGGGCGACGGTCATGAGACGTCATGTAACGACCATCTGCCTTTCGTTCGCATTGCTGGCTGCGATTCCGGGACCGGTATACGCGCAAACAACAGTGGTTCGGGCGGGGCAATTGCTGGACGTGCATTCCGGACGGTGGATTTCGGATGCCGTGATACGCGTGGAAGACGGCAAGATCACAGCGGTTGGACCAGACGTTGAGGTGCCGCCTGGGGCCGACCTTATCGATTTGTCCGAAAGCTATGTCCTTCCCGGGCTCATCGATACGCACACGCACTTGCTCCTTCAGCCCGACTACGGCGAGAACAACCCCATCCTGCATAAGTCCATTTCTTATCGGACGGTGGAGGGCGTAGCTGCGGCGCGGGCCACGCTGATGGCGGGCTTCACGACCATTCGTGACATCGACTCGGAAGGCGCAGACTGGGCGGATGTGGCCATCCGAGACGGCGTAGAAGCGGGCCTGATAGTGGGTCCGCACATGCAGGTTGCGACCCGGGCGATCTCGATCACGGCCGGGCATATGAACCAGTCGAAGGTGGCACCGGAGTTAGACGTGCCTCAGTTCGGCGCCCTCGCCGATACGCCGGCCGAGCTGGTTCGCGAGGTCCGCACACAGATCAAATACGGTGCAGACTTCATCAAGCTGTACACTACCGGGACG
>JAHHLP010000268.1 GCA_018679295.1 Rhodothermia bacterium | reverse complement strand
GGGGTCTTCAGGCAAGGCTTGCCGAGACGGAATATGACTTGCTGGTATACTCGGCACGCACCATGGTGGAGGTCGGCACGCAGCTCGAACGTGCCCTGCATCGCGGCAGGTCTGCGGGCGTCCTGCTCTTTTCGTCACCGATTCGCGAGCAGCAGCTCGCGCGAATGCGGCGGTCTGGACAGCCGACAGTGCTGGTGGACTGCTTCCACTCAGAATTCGACTCGGTTTCGATCGACAACGAGCAAGGCGGCTACCTCGCGGCGCGTCATCTTATCGATCAAGGTCGAAAGCGGATTGGCATCATCATGGCCAACCCGGGGTCGGTTCCGGCTGCGGATCGACTCGAAGGATACCGTCGTGCCTTGAAGGAATCGGGCATGGACCCGGTCGACTCGTATGTCGTTGCGAGTCACGACGAGGAGACACACGGATACACGGAATCGCACGGCCGCGAAGCAATGGAGCAGCTGCTGGCCCGCGATCCGGCTCCGGATGCAGTCTTCGCTACCTCCGACGTACAAGCTCTCGGAGCCATCTCGGCAATCCGTGATTCCGGACTGGCGGTCCCCGGCGACGTCAGCATTGTCGGCTTCGACGATATCCGGCTGAGCGAGCATCTCGGATTGTCTACCCTGCGCCAGCCGATGTACGATCTGGGAAGACTGGCGACCGAGAAGCTGCTTACGCGCATAGCGGAACCCGATCGCGTCCCTACCCACACCGTTTTTTCACCTCACCTTGTCAAACGTGGGTCCAGTGTTGGCGACCTTGATAGCAAATTCGGTTCCTTGCGAGTTCGGACGAGTGCAGTAGCGTACTGACGTGCACAAACCAGTCATCATAGCAGTGTCTCTCGCCGTTGCGATTACCATCGCATGGCTAACAGGGCTTGTACCCGGCGGTCCATCCGATTCTGTGGTAGCAACCATTGACGGGGATGCTGTATCGGTTGATGAGTTCCGTCGCGAGTACGCCGAGTACCTTCTCGAATCTGGATTGCCGGACAACGACAAACGCCGAAGCGATTTTCTGCAGAGACTCGTTTCGGTAGAGCTTCTCATCAGGGATCAGGAAGACAACGGGGCGGCAGAAAGCGAAGCGTATGGCTTTGCCTCCGAACGCGTCAGGCGCAAGCTTCTGATCGAGGGCTATCTCGCGAAGCATGTGTACGACGATCTGAGGATCGATGACACGGACCTCCAGAACATGTACGTTCGAATCAATACAACACTGAAGGCCAGTCATCTCTACGCTCCAACGCTACAACGGGCGGAAATCCTCAGCGAGAGGCTGAGGCAGGGAGAAGCCTTCGAGGATCTCGCACGCGAGACTTTTGAGTCGCCGGAACTCAGAGAGAGCGGGGGATCTGTCGGCTACTTCGGTTTCGATGAGATGGATCCCGCTTTTGAGGACGCCGCGTACAACCTGGAACCTGGCGAGGTATCGAAGCCTGTCCGAACCGAAACCGGTTATTCGATCATTCGACTCGATGATCGCCTCATAAAGCCAATCCTAACGGAGTCCGAGTTTGCGGCGCGCAAGAAGAACCTGTACCGCTACGTGACGGTTCGCAAACGCCGCCAGGCAAAAGATGCCTTCTACAACAACCTCCAGGATGAAATCGATCTCTCGATTGACTTGGGTGTTTTTGAGCGGCTGTACCGGGGACTGTCGGGTGGCCTTGTTGACAACTCGGAGTCACCCGAAGGTATGGAGATGTCTGAGGTGATCGCTGACTTTGACGGGCGTTCGCTTACCGTTGCCGAGTTTTTCGACGAGGCTCTCTTTACGAGCCTCGAACAGCGCGAGGCGGTGCGCTCACCCGATGCATTGGAGGCGTTTGTGGAAGGCATCGCGATGCGGCTCGCGATAGTGGATCGCGCCATCGAGGCGGGAATCGACGAACTGCCCGAGTTTGATGAGTCGCTTCGCGATGAGATGGATGGCTGGCTGTACGATGCTGCCTGGAAGTCCCTCGAATCGGAACTCACAATCGATGAGGACACGCTGCGCGCCTTCTTTGCCGCACACGGCGACGAATTCGAGCAACGGGAATCCGTTCACGTCACCGAGATCCTGCTGAACAGCATGGACGAAGCCGTGAAGTTGAGGCCCACCCTCACCGGTTCGAACTTCGGGCGGATGGCCGCCCTGCATTCCGTCCGCCCCGGAGCAGACGAAAGCAACGGTGAACTGGGCTACGTCGGTCGCGATCAACTCGGCGTTCTAGCTGCTACCATCTTCGATGCCTCAACCGGCGAGATACTCGGGCCCATCGAGGTGGCCGGCAAGTACGCCCTGATTCTCGTAGGTGAGAAGAGTGCTGCCCGGGCAGCGACATTCGCGGAGTCACGGCAGCGCATCTACGACATCCTCAAACTGTCGGAACTGAGGGAGCGAGTGAGGCAGCGGACCGAGGAGCTCCGGGCCGTCTACGAAGTGAATACTTTTGACGAGGTGCTGGCCGACGTTCAGCTCGGTGAGCAGGCAACCTGAACGATCATGATTCGACGAAACACTTTGTTCGCGCTGCTTGTCGGCGTTCTCACGTCGTCCGCGGCATTTGCGCAGACGGGCAAGATTGTCGGAACGGTTACTGACGCCGCGACGGGTGACCCGCTTCCTGGTGTCAACGTCCTCATCGAAGGAACGATGCAAGGGACCGCCACCGACCTCGATGGTCAGTTCGTAATCATCGGTGTGCGGCCGGGTATCTATACGGTTGCCGCGTCGTTCATCGGCTTTACGACCGAGCGGAAGGAGGGCGTTCAGGTCAACGTTGACCTAACCACGACTGTGGACTTCGCTCTGGGTGAACAGGTCATCGAAGGGGAGGAGATCGTTGTAACAGCGGAGGCCATCACAGTCAAAAAGGACCTCACGAGCTCCGAGGCACGCGTCACCGCCGACCAGATCGACAAGCTTCCGGTCACCGAGCTCGGACAGATCCTCGAGGTGCAGGCGGGTATCACCAATCGGGATGGCATACATATCCGGGGTGGTCGGAGTAGTGAGGTGGTATACATGGTGGACGGTGTGCCGGTCACCGACGTGTACGACGGCTCGGCGGCGATCCAGATTGAGAATCAAGGTATCCAGGAGTTGCAGGTCGTTTCCGGCACGTTCAACGCTGAGTATGGCAACGCGATGTCGGGTGTGATCAATGTGGTAACGAAGGAGGGCCGTGGCGATCGATTCGGCGGTTCGGCGCGAGTGTATACGGGCAGCTATGCGGTCACCGGCGACGGCGGCAAGGAGTCGTTGCGGGGCACGGATGTAGACCAGTTCAGCAACGCAGGAATTCAGTTTCGCGATGTCGACCCGTACTCATACTTGCCATTTGAGCCCACTCAGTATTACAGCGCAAATGTCTCGCTGGAGGGTCCCATCCTTTCTGACCGGGTAACCCTTTTCGCCCTGGGTCGCTATTTCAAGAACGACGGGTGGTTGTACGGTGCGCGTCTGTTCAATCTCGATGGTACGCCGGGCGACAGTTCGCTTGTACCCATGAATAATTTCGAGAAGGTCAGCTGGCAGGGAAATCTGCGGGCGCGCGTTTCCAGCAAGATCATCCTCAACGTCATCGCTCTCGGTTCGCTGTCTGAAGGAGCGTCAGCGGATTTCGGTCGGCGATGGGCGCCCGACGGTCGGCAACGGTTCGAGGATGACGGATACGACGTCAAGCTGAGACTGACACATCTTCTCAGCAATACGACTTTCTACACGCTCAACGTGGCCACCTTCTTCAAGGAAGCGAAAGCGCGCCTGTTTGACGATTTCGATGACCCACGTTACAACGACTTCAATATCAATCCGCCAGACACGGTCACGACCGGCGCGAACCGGTTTTTGCGAGGCGGATCAGAACTTTTCCGCTTCAATCGCTCGACGCGTTCCTATCTGTTCAAGGCAGACATTTCGACGCAGCAAGGGGACCATCATTTGATAAAAGCCGGCGGACAGCTTCAACTGGATGAACTGCGACTC
>JAHHLP010000527.1 GCA_018679295.1 Rhodothermia bacterium | reverse complement strand
CCGCTGGGGCCTGCACCGCCATACCTCTGCAAGTACGGCCACCGCAAATAGGATATGGGTACGGATGCCATTCACATCAATTGTTATGTTCCCCTATGGGTGTGTTCCGGCCAATGGGTCCCTTGTCCCAGTCCCGACGGGAACTGTCGCAACCGCGACAGTCAGATGGCAACGAATAAGGAAGCGCCGCAGCGTTGTCTGGGCCAATCTCGCGCGCTGCGCCAGAATGCCTCGTTCTGTTGCAAGGGTCGGTAGCGAGCATTGAAGAATCCCGCCTGGAAAGCGTTCCTACGGAAATTGTTGACGACCGGAAAGGGTTGAACCGCGCCTGATCGCCGCGGCGCAGCAGACAGTCTCCAGTCGGGTCAAAAGGAGACGACCGCCGCAGACTCGGTCCAGAAACCATCGAGACCGACCGCTATCACTCGTTGCAGAGCCGTTCCCGAGAGCACAGTATCGCCTTCCCGTTCGTCGCTCCCCGGGCAAGACCGGTCATTGAGGTTATGGGTGATCGACGTACTTCCACGTGTTTACGCGACCTCTCCACGATCCGTCCGATTGCTTTATCCACACCTTAAACCAACGACTTGTACCGCTGGTCTTTTTCCCATCGGGGCCGGTAAAAGTCGCAGTGCAAGTGCCACGTGCCCAGGCCATTTCACCAGATTCAGATAACTCTACTTGCTCTTGCGCGCAATCCAGCGAAAACCACCTGTCGGAAAATGATCTCGTGTAGTAGTCGATGACCGCCTTCGTACTGGTCAGAGGAGGTGAATCTGGCGGGGAAAAATAGGGATCATCTGCAAGAAATGTGGACCACTTGGCAATGTTCTTATCGTTAGCCGCCTCAACCCAGGCTGTATACGTCTCATCAATACTCTGCTCTTCAGTGTCCGCGGCGTTGGAGATCGATCCGCAAATAACAGCAGTCGCCAGACACACTTCAGCTAGCTTTATAGAGCGCCTACCCATCTATTCGTAATCAGAAATGCACTTGTCGACACGTTTTCGCCGGCCCACAACCGTCCGGCCTGGGTTAATACTACTCCGTCGCCGACCCGCCTGCGACCGCCGTCTTCGGGTCGCAAGGTGCGCCCGATTGCCGCAGCGCAGCGAGGTGTCTCCAGCCGATCTATAGCGAAGACGGCTGCAGAAACCTCAGTCGAGAACGCCACCGGTCGCACGCCGGCCAGACCTCAGGGCCGCGTTCAGGCCGAATTGCACTTTTCCTTAAGAACCGCCAGATTCGATGCTATCGTAACTTGCTAGCCGCACCTCGTGGCCGGCCAGGATAAGGAAGAGCCCATGACGAGTCACAAAAAGCCTCAGTTCGACCCTCAACGGCGTGTCGTTGTCGGCAGTGTTCTGGCGGCTACCAGCCAGTTAGTCTTTCCGATCTCGTCCTTTGCGAATCCTACGCGACCCACTTCGATCGGGAGGGAAACAATGGATATCGAGCGTTTTGTCGAAGACTGCGTGAGTGCAAATCTCGAGACGGATGCCCAGGCTGCCGTCAAGGAGGTGCTTGCAAAGGCCGTCTCAACACCGGATGCCGTCATAGCTGCTCTGGGCGCTCCGACAAAGGCCGGACTCAATGTGCTTCTGCGCTCCCCGACGCTAACAATATTTGCTGCCACCTGGACACCTCAGATGAATCTGATGCCTCATGATCATCTGATGTGGGCCAATATTGGAATCTATACAGGTCGTGAGGACAATATCTTCTGGAAAAGATTGTCTACAGGAATTGAGGCCTATGGAGCGGCGGCGCTCTTTAGCAAAGACGCGGCATCACTACCCGAAGATGCATTGCATTCAGTGACAAATCCGCTATTGCGATTCACTGGCGGCATTCACATCTATGGTGGCGATTTCTTTGGCACAACTCGTAGCCAATGGAATCCTGAGACTCTCGAGGAAGAGCCTTCTGACGGGGACGTTATTCGTGGCATCTTCCAGCGTGAGAACGAAAGGCTGGGCCTCGACACGTAGCTTCGCGAAATCGGAGTCCAGAAGTTCGGCCACGCCAATCGATTTCATCGCTGGGTCTGACCAACGCATGTGCTCGACCAGGTAAATAAACAGACTACTCAGTACGCACGAGTTCCAGACTCTTCTCGATCGGATCGAGCCGCGGCGATCGCACCGGATACGTAGCATACGCCTGGCGGGCGCTCGTCTAAGGCTGGCGAGTAATGACGCGTTGGGAGACGACACGTTTTGCGAGCCAACAAGAGCGAATTCGAGCATAAAGCCCGGTCAAGGCGCAATGGGTATATGTATCTACTTGAGTATCGGTTGCGGCGGCCTACGCTTTGCTCGCACTTCGCAATGGAGGGTCTTGAGATGACCATGAAACACACTCGTTTTTTCGTCTCCACCGCCGCCGTCGCGCTGCTCGCATCGCTGGGGCTGGCCAGCGCGCCCGCATACGCTGTCGAGACCTCGTGCACACCGCTCAACGTTATCGTCTTCACGAACCGGGTGCATATCAAGTGCGAAGAGTCGGTCGGTGGGATCAGCTTCTTCGCTGCCTCGACAGCCGATGCCGCGCACGTCGCGCGGGTCCTGAGCGTAATATCCACGGCGACCGTCGCCGGCCGGCCGGTAACTGTGTTCTACGATCCGGCCGACACCAGTGGAACGGCGATTGGTTGCGCCGCGAATGACTGTCGCCTGATCCAGGCGGTGGGGTTCTGGCGGTGAAAACCAAATCGTATCGCCTTTGCCCGGGTCTGGCCGTGCTGCTCTTCTGCAGCCTCGTCAGTCAACCGGCCTCAGCGGCGTTGTTCTGGCAAAACGGTGTTCATACAAACGACATCAGCGTTTGTTTCGTCGGCGACTCGCTGGCGCGCAACACCGCTTTTGCCAACCTGGCCATGGACTACATGCGCGAGTTCGAGTGGTATTCGGGAATCCGCTTCACGTACATAGACGGCGGTGTATGCCCTGCCGCCACGCCGTACCCCGGCGACCCGGGCCGCGACTACTACGCCGGCACGATTCGCATCATTCTTCCAGGCGTGACGACCGTGAGCCCGTTCGGCTGGGTACCGGGAAGTGGTTGCCCGCACGACCCGAACTGGGAGAATCCGGACGGCTCGTACAATGGCGGCAACGACGGCTGGGGCAGTTGGGCCAATCCGCCAAACGACCTGGAGGTGCGCCGCTCCTGTATCTATAACGTCAAACTCGGCCAGGACGGTGACACGAATGGCACACCATGGCGCAACCATACCTTGCACGAGATCGGTCATGCGATCGGCTTGTCTCACGAGCACGCGAGAGTCGATGTCGACCCGGCATGCACCGCCCCGGGGTACGGTGGCACTGCCAGCGCCGGCCTGATGACGCCCTACGACCGCAACTCCGTCATGCACTACCAGTTCCTGTCATGCGGAATCGACGGCAACTACGGGCATAGCGGCCTGTCCGCCTGGGATCGGCTCGCCGTGCATATCCTGTACCCCGAGGCGGCGCCCGTTGCGGAATTGCGCGGGAATCTGTTGCTGCGGCTGGGTGACACCCTCAGCCTGGCATCGGCCTGGCAGACTCGCGGCGCGCTGATCAACAACGTGGCGGCCGACTTTCAATGGCGCATAAACGGTGTTCTGGTTGGCACCGGCCCGGGCCTGAGCATCGCGATGAATACGCCGGGCGACCACACCCTGCAGTACAACTACCGGGACAACCTGGCGACGGTACCGCCAAGACAGTACGCCTTTTTCAGCCTCGTGCGGGTTCTGGAACCGGATGCATACGAGCGGCTGATGGGCGCAATTGCCAATACCGCGACCCTGCTCACGTCGACCGGCATGGAAGATCCCGATGGCGACGGCGTACTGGCCTGGATCGACAATTGCCTCGGCACTTTCAATCCGGGCCAGAGTGATACGGACGGCGACGCCATCGGTAACATCTGTGACGCCGACATTGCCACGCCCAATGACTGCCTCGTCAACTTTCTCGACCTGCAAGCTGTGAAAGCTGCGTTCTTCGCTACACCGATCCAACCCAATTGGAACCCGGATGCGGATCTTGACGACAGCGGCTTGATCAACTTTGCGGACTTGCAGATCGTCAAGAGCCAGTTTTTCGGTCCGCCGGGCCCGAGCGCCGCGGGATGCAACTAAGACGCGTCGCGTTCCGCCCCGGACATGTGGTCAATCCTTGTCCGGGGCGGATTCGCCACGCAATTAGGTCACCTTCGTCTTTTGCCGTTGCGGTCGAGCATGTGACGCTGTGGATTGCCCAGGTTTGCCTGATACCTGCCGGCGTCGCAAGCGAAGAAGACCGTCGGACGCGACCGCCGGCGGGCTTTGAGCAAAGCTCAAAGC
>JAHHLP010000336.1 GCA_018679295.1 Rhodothermia bacterium | reverse complement strand
GAGCCGGTCCCTCTTGCTTCAGGAATGCAGCAGTGGTGGAACGTGTATAAGACGGATCCTCGTGTCCGACTCTCGCAGTCCGCCCTGACGCAGCTCGGGATTGATCCGCAGACTCAGGTGCGCTATGCGCCCGACCAACTCCTTGTACAGGTGGTTGCGACGCCTGCCGCAATACAGGAGATTGAGGAGTGGCCGTGGGTGGAGCGCGTCGAGCCGTACATCGCTCCACCAAGCCCTGAACTGGCGAAACGCTTGTATCCGGAAGGCAACCAATTTACGACCGATAATTACGGGCCGATCGTGATTCCGGGTGAAGGGCTTGCGTACGACCTGTCGGAAGAAAACTGGAAGTTCTTTGAGCCGGCGATTCGCCGGTTCGAGGGTAAGACCTCACACAGAGGAGAGAACGGTGAGTTTCTGGTCGATGGTCAACCGGTTTCTAAGTATACGTTCGGACAGGACTACTTTTTTGTGATGGGAGACTACCGCGACAACTCGGAGGACAGTCGCTTCTGGGGGTACGTCCCCATGGACCACGTGGTGGGCAAGGCCGTCATGGTGTACTTCTCATGGGATGCGGACGACAAGCTCCCGAGATTCCGTCGGATCTTTTCTTTGATCGATGAGAAGTATCAATGACCGTCACGTTGTAGCTGGCGTTTCTGGTTGCGACTACGGTGTTGTTGCCGCAATGGCTACCGACTCGACTGACTCGCCAACCTGATCTTGTCGTAGTACTTCTGCTGATCAGTCCCCGGTGGCACATCGTAGGGATGGTCCGGCAGTACGACGGTCTTCAGTACCGGTAATTTCTTGTTCCAGATGAACGGCTGTGGTTTCCCGTCAGGGTCATCGCCGACGACGAGTACTGTCGTTCCCTGATCTATCAGTCGCCCACTCTCTGATCCAAAGTCGCTGCCACGGGTGGTCGTCCACGCGTCGGCCCAGTGATACGCCCACATCGCATCGTCGTCAATCAACCGCACGCACCCGTGACTGGTCGGTCCACCGGTCGGCATAGCGAACTGGTGGATGTGGATGCCCCTCGCCTGATGGAAATTGAAGACCCACCACATCTCCCACGGTTCGTCAGGGGGACTAAGGCTTGAGATCCGGTACTCGGTCTTCCAGTTGAAGTTATATCGTCCGGTGGGTGTGGGAGACTCCTTCGCACCGGTATTTACGATGCCCCACCTCACGAGTTTACCGTATTCGTATCCCGCAAAAGCCTGTATCGTCTTGTCGATAATAAAGAGCTTCTCGAAATCCCGTCCTCCTGTGTAGTAGCGCGGAAACGGCGAATAGGCTCGAAAGTCTTGTTCAAACAGGTTCGGAATGACAAGGGTATCGCCGACTGCGAGACCGTTAATCAGGACACGGTTCAGAAGTCCGACCAAAACGGACCTCTTCTTGCCAAGCTCCACATCCCCACGGCCCAACACCTTGTAAAGGGTTGCGCGCGCGAGATTAGTGTTGTTACGGCTGTCCCGAAGTACGTAGTACTGATAGTAGATGTCCGGAAGGTCTTCAATCGGACCATCTTGATTGCTTACGATCTCGCTGGCTGCTGTCTGGTTGATGAACTGTTGTCCGCAGGATGGGCGAACGCCCACAGATATGGACACGGCCGTAACGGCGACCAATGCGACTATATCGCTCCAAATACGCATATTGGGACCAATTTGAGGGGTTTCGGAAGATCAAACGGCGTAGGGCTGCACGAAAGTTCCAAGGCCCTCCCAGGCAGCGCAACCTTCTTGCCGAAGTCTGTCGATCATTTCAGGGCTGCCTAGAACGATTAGTGTATCGCCCGGTTTGAATCTCTCCACTCATCCGACAGCGTGCGTACTTGGCGAAGCCGATGGTTGTCAGAGTGATGAAGGTCATGTCGAGTCCGTCGAGCCATCCCCAGCCTTCGACTACGGAATAACCTATCGTCCCGGTTACGAGGAGAGCCGCGAGAAAAGCGGAAGCAAGGAAGATCTCCCGACGGGTCGATTCAGCGCGAACCAACCAATCAATCAATGGGCGTGTTAGCTGTGAGAGCGTCCCCATTCGAGGATTCTTCAGGCATTCCCGACGTCTTCAGCTCTATCCCTGAAATAACGAGCAGTCCATGTGTCGCTCGCCGGAGTTGCAATTCCCTCCGACCGCATACGTCCCAGGGTGGTAGGGGATCGCTCGTATATTATTGTTTCGGCGCCGAGCTCTCCTTTTTGCGCTAAACTTCGGAAATCAGCTCGTGATGCCGTCTCAATGTCGGCATTGTCGGAACGACGAAAGACGACGTCCAGCCCCGACACCCAATCGAATCCCAAATCGGCCGCAGCCGACTCGATG
>JAHHLP010000299.1 GCA_018679295.1 Rhodothermia bacterium | reverse complement strand
CAGTACTGCTCAGCCGCCGTGTAGTCAGTGCCTTCACCCTACGGCCTCCTGAACAGTAACGTGGTCTCGTCGAGAGACACGGCCACACCGAACTCCTCAACATCAGCACGAATCGTTTCCGCAGTGCCCGCTATCGGCCGTGTCTTCGTCGTGAAGGTGCCCTCAGAGCCTCGTACGAACTCAACAAGCTGCATGTCCGTGTACTTGAAGCGGCCGGCATCGAAAGCGGTGCGGCCGACCACAGCCACGGCGAACCGCCCGTCTGCCGACAGCGCGGCGGAAAGGGATCGAGCGGACGAATCCGACAATCGATATTCCATGACGGAGCGGGCTGCTTCATGGTCGACGATTGCAACTCTCCGCTTGTTCGAGACCAGGGCGTGCGTGCCGGCTGCGTCGAACTCGATCGACTCCGCCGCAAAATCGGTGCGGTACAACTCTGTTCCGGCACGGTCGAATACTGTGGTTTGATACACGCCCGACGGAACGTCATACGCGCCGATACCAATTCGCTCGCCATCCTCCGACATAGCCATCGAGGACAGTGCGAATGAGGGCAAGTCGAACACGCTGACTGGCTCTCCGGTCGAGCTGAAGATCCGCACTTGCCTTGCCGCGACGGAGCGCACGCCGTCGGTAACAGGCTCATTGACCGCGAGTGCGATCTGCCCGGACCGATCCGCCCGACTCGCAAGGATCGCTCGTTCGATGTCGTGTAGTCCGTTGGTCAGGCGGATATCGGCAACCCGCGCTCCCGATGGCGACAGGAAAGTGACGGAGCCCTTGGCGTGCCACAAGACGGCGACCGATCCGTCGCGGCCGTCGACGGACAGTCCCGGATATGGCTCGTCGTCGCCATGACGCAACGGGACCCGATACACGAGATCGAGATCATTGGACAGCACATGCAACTCCAGACCGCCGGACTGCGCCGCTGCGCCATCAACGAGAACGAGGACGGCCAGAAAGCGCCCCGACTTAGAGACAGACGTGCCCACGATGGTGCCGCCTAACTCGAATCTGCCGGCACCGGCGCCCCCGTCTAACGCAATCGTGGATTGGCCCACACCGACCCGGCGGATCCCCCCGCTGCTATTCAGATCCACGAATACGGGACGGCCAGGATCAGATACGGTCGACACCGGCACCGGCTCGGCATCAAGCGAGAAGCCGCGCTGTGCAAACGACTGGGTCGCCCCAAGCAGAGCGATCGCCCCAACGCCCAGACATGTAACGAGTCGCATGCCCATGATCACGATAAAGATTCGTGTGGTGTGGTAAGGATCTCGATCCGAGTAGTTCCGGGATGTGTCACAGCCGGGCTCTTGTCGCACGTCGCTCGCTGCAGACGAAACCACCAGCGAAACAGCCCGCCGCGCTACCTTCAATTGACCGTCTCCGCAAGCAGCCGATAGAATCCCGTGATCACCTCTACGCGCCGCACCGTCCTGTCAGGATTGACAGGCCGCAGTACGACGGCCCGCTCTCCGGACAACATGGCGTATTCGACACCGGCAACATCTGCATAGTCGCCGGTGAAGTAGGGAGCCGGCTCCGCAAACGTGATGGTGTCTCCCTCGCGCCGCACCTTCACCAGCAACCACGTCTCTTCCTTTCGGTACACGATGGCATCACCGCTAGACAGCCAGTGCGGCTCGGAACCGCCATCGATTGACAGTTTCCAGACGCGCTCCGAGCCGATCTCCTGGGACATGATCTCGAAGCCCGCGGGCCCGATCACCGTGTACACGACATACGCTCCGTCCGGAGAGAACGACGGCGCATAGATGAACGTGCCTTCGGGTGCAGCGAGCTTGGAGGATGAATCAGTCTCGAGGTCGTGAACGAACGTGCTGCTGATGGCCCTGTCCCCCCGTGTTCTGTAAGCGACAAGGCGGCCGTCCGGCGAGACGGCGGAGACGCTTACCAACCCGACGACCGAAAAGAGGGAGTCTTCGGCTCCCGAATCGATTGCTGACCGGACGATGCGCGTGCGGCTGCCATGAGCCTGTCCGAACATGATTGCGCGGCTGTCCGCACTCCACCTTGGCGAGGCAACCATATCCGGTGTCGACGCTACACGCGTGGTACGGTTGACGAAGTCGTATATGAGATAGCGGCCGCCACGATCGTAGCTGTAAATCAGCAGGTACTGATCGTTCGGAGAAGCATGCAGTTGGCCGTAGGCACCAACCGGCATGCCGACCGGCTCCTCTCGCCCATCGGGATGTCTGATAACGACCTCGAGCAGCCCGTGTGGTTCACCGGCCACATAGACGAGCGTTCCTCGATCCGAGACCGCGTAGTGTGCGGACCGTAGAATCGACGACGTCGTGACGTTGTCCAGAATGATGCGTGCGTCGTCCGAGATGCGGCCTGACTCCGGGTCATAGGAGGACGCGTACAGCGCGCCGATCCGCGTGTAGACGACGTGCCCCGAGGGCAGGTACGTGACGTGGTTTCCCTCGATCGGCAACGTGATTCCGGAATCCGACGGGGGATAGTAGATGGCCGTCTCGCGGGCGCGAATAGATACGGTCAACCCATCTTCGGTCGGCCCGCGAGTGGGCAGCGCGCAATTGCAGCCGCGCGTATTCTCGAGTATCTCCGATTCCGAGTTCGGGCTCGCGCGCGAAATCCACCGGCCGGACTGATCCGACCAATAGATGTACCCATCCTCCAACCAATTCATCCCTGCGACGGTACTCGCCTCTGCAACGAAATCGGGCCGGCCCCCGTCGACCTGCACCACGTGGATCCCGCCTTCCAGTACGAAGGCGATCGACCGGTCATCCGGAGAGAATCGCGGGTTTGCGGCGCCTGCGGTCTCAGGAAAAGTCCGAACTGATCCGTCCGTCAAGCGGTAGACCGTGAGGACTTCCTCACCATCCAGCTGGGCGATGTAGGTCAACATTCCACCATCGGATGAAAGGTCGAGCGAGCCTCCCGGTGCCATGACGAGCGGCCGATCCTCGGGGAGGAGAAGCGTCGACCGGATGACATCTTCCGATGCCGCCGTACTGGATCCGCCCTGATGCGTGAGTCCCCACACGACCAACGCGGTCACCGCGATGGATGCCAGCCACCATCCGATCGTCAAGCGCGTAAGACCGGGCTTCTGCCTGGAATCGGCCGTGACCGCCGCCAGCGATGGACTCGCGAGCGCAGGAGCCGCCCGTTTCGTCGAGACCAGCTCATCTACGTCCAGGGCTTTCAGATCCGCCAGCACGCCATCGGCCGACGGATATCGGAGATCTGCAGCCTTCCTCAGCAGTCTTTCCACAACCGATTCAACCGCCATCGGAACCCCCGTCCGAACCGCGGTCAGCGGCTCGGGCTCCACGTTCAGAATCGAGTAGACGACCGCCTGCTCGTAGTCGGCGCTGAACGGATTTCGTCCGCTGATCATCTCGTAGAGGACCACGCCCAGCGACCAGAGATCGGTACGCCCGTCGACCGGCTCCCCGCGCGCCTGCTCCGGGCTCATGTACGACACCGTGCCAAGCGTCAAGCCCGTCTGCGTGAGCTTTGTCGTGGTCGCGGTTTTTGCGAGGCCGAAATCCAGAATCTTAACGGTCCCGTCCGCGGTCAGCATGATGTTGCCGCTCTTGATGTCGCGGTGCACGATGGTCTTCTCGTGCGCGGCTTTTAGGCCTTCAGCAATCTGAGTGGCAATGGATACGGCGTCCTTGAGTAGCATCGGCCCCCGTGCGATTCGCTCCGAGAGGGTCTCCCCAACAATCAACTCCATCGCAATGAACGGGCGCGACGACCCATCGACCACCGCCTCGTCGATTTCGTAGATATGAGCAATGTTGGGGTGACTGAGCGACGCGGCAGCACGGGCCTCTCGGTAGAACCGCGCCCGGTCGTCTTGCGAGGCAAGGGCGTGCGGCGGCAGGAGCTTGAGGGCAACCGTCCGGTCGAGCCTCTCGTCCTTGGCCAGGTACACCACGCCCATACCGCCCGCCCCGAGCTTCTCGAGCACCTTGAAGTGAGATATGGTGTGGCCGGTCACATTTCGCGGATTGGGGGGCACCGTAGTTATACCCATTCGCGGGGAAACTGGCAACTGCCGTGGCTGCAGTCGGTGCTGCAGGGCGTCGTTTGCGGCGCTGCGGTACCCAACTCGTCGACGAAGTAGCTGAAAAGCAGGAACCGTGTCCTGTTCTAAAGGGGTTCGGCCCGCCTACACCGCCTACACCGCCTACACCGCCTACACCGCCTACACCGCTCTACACCGCCTTCCCGTCGAACCAGCTCAGGGGCACCGGCTCACGCTTCTTGCTCATGCGATAGGCGCCGATCTTCCGTATGCGCTCGGGCAGACGGCCTACGAATTCTTGCTGTTCGGCAGCTTCTCCGTTGACCCGGAGATCGTTTACGCCGAGCCTCTCGTTGAAGTCGATTAGTATGTCGGCGTAGTCGGCCGGCGTGTACACTCCGACATCCTGTGCGATGCTGGCGTACTGGTTGAACAGATCGGGTGCCGGCGTCTCTCCGTCGGTCATGTACTGTGCGGGCATGATCACTCCGTCTTTCATCAGGTCGTGCC
>JAHHLP010000309.1 GCA_018679295.1 Rhodothermia bacterium | reverse complement strand
GCCGTACAGCGGGCCGTCTCCGGCCACGTGATGTACTGCAACAGCTGTCGCGAGGAGCTTGACCGGGTCAAGTCGCTTCGCAAAGCAGGACGACACATGATGGTAACGAGACTCGAAGCGAACGAAGATCGCGGCGAGCACAACGGTCGCGAACACGTCGACGAGGCTACCCTCGCTGCCTACGTCGACAATGGCCTCGGCGAATCAGAGCGCAAAGGCATCACGGAGCATATCTCGGCTTGCCACACCTGCTACCTCCAGTATTCGGCGCTGCAGAAAGAGATCGAGAGTCCGGTGCCGCGCCCTCTGCGGGCGCCTGCGGAGGTGACCGCGACGATGAAACTGCCTGTCGCGGCTCCCCGCGAGACGGTAGGCCTTGCCGAACTCGGCCGGCGCGTCGCGAGCGCGTTCGACAACCTGGTCAACCAGCGATGGACGCAGCCCGCATTGGCTTTCGCCATGGGCGTCATCGTAATGCTGATGTTTATCCCGTCGCCCAAGACGGTCGTTCCGCTGCCCGGCTTCTCCCCCGTTCAGAGCGGATTTGACGACAAGGTCCGAAGCAGCGTTGACGGGCAGCAAGAAGCTGTCGATGCCCGTCCGGTTATCCTGATACCGGCTGATGCCGAAGGCAAGCTCGAGTTCACGTGGCCTGGACAGTCCCGTCTGGACGATGGCGTGTATCGGGTCGAGATCTACAACGCAGCCAACGAACAGGTTATAGATTCACAGGAAGTCACCGAAAACAAGTGGGTGGCTGACGTGTCGGTCTTCCTTCCCGGACTCCGGTACGAAATCCTGGTCAGCAAGATTGGAAACGCAGGAGGCGTGCAGCCGGTCAGCCAGCACTCGCTGCTGGTTGCGGAATAGAGTTGATGGACGTGCCGGCTTCGGCCCACTGCCTGCGATAACACAGAGTAACTGACATCCACCAGACGGCTCCCGGCCGATCTCAGACTTTGTTATCCCCACCAGTAAGATTTGCGTGTGTCCTTGCGCTCGCGCTGATGCTCTTTGGCTCAGCTGCGGCGCAGGGCCAGGAGTCCCAGTGGTTTGTGCAGAGCCCGGTGCCGGCACAGCGGATCCAGGACGGCGAGCTCTTCGTGTCCGTTGCGATCGAGGGTGAGGTTCCACTCGACGAAACATCCGTGCAAGTGATTCTCGACGGAATCGACGTTACGAAGCGAGCGCGAATCACCACATCTTCGGTACGACTGCTGTACACGTCGAAACTCGGTCCGGGGCGCCACGACATTGAGGTGACCGGCGCCCTCCTTTCGGGTCAACGACTTACCGACCTCGCGTGGCATTTTGAAGTGGAAGGCGAGATCACGGCGGCAACTCCGCGTCGGTCGCCCGGAGCACGCGTCGCCGACTTCCGCGGAAAGACCCTCATCGACACGCGTAACGCCGACATCTCCGGCAATCGAGACCTGCGGCAAGAGCCCACGAGGTCCTATGCGGTGCGCGCGGACGCGGAGGGTTCATATGCAGCCTTCACCTTTCCGGTAAAGCTGTATCTCACGACCGACGAGTCGTCCGTCAGCCAGCCGCGGAACCGTTTCATGATCGGTGTCGAGGGTCCGATGTTCGCGGCGTATGCCGGTGACCGCAACCCGCGCCTCGCACCACTGATCCTTAACGGTGCGCGCACTCGCGGATTCCATGGTGAGTTTCACGGCGCCGGCTTTCATCTCGAGACGGCGATCGGGCGGCTTCGGCGTGGACTCGAGGGTCGGGTACTGGACACGCCGGTCGAGGAACCGCTCCGGCAGCTCCCGGGCACGTTTCAAAGAAACCTGACGGCAGTCAAGCTGGGATTTGGACATCAGGAGTCCGTTCTGTTCTCGATTTCCGGTCTAAAGGCCAAGGACGACACGACGTCGATTGCCTTCGGCGAGAACCCGCTCGAGAATCTCGTTCTCGGGAGCGATCTGGAGACGCGTTTTCTGAACGGCCGGCTTCGTTTCGAAACCGGTGGCGCCATCAGCATCACAACGAACGACATTTCGCGTGGGCCGGCTACCAAGGCGCAGATCGACTCCCTCTTCAACACCGACATCCCCATCGATCCCTCCGACTTTGACTGGCTGATTACGCTCAATGCGTCGACCGTGCCGATCCGGCTCGACAAGTTGAAGTCGACCGCATGGTACTTCAACACCAAGGTGGTCGTGCCCGGCCACACGATCGCCGCCGAACTGCGGACGGTGGGGAGCGCCTGGTACTCGGCCGCCAATCCTTTCCTCCAGCCGGACAGAAGGACGCTCACGATTTCCGATCGCTTCCGGGTTGACGGTGGCCGGTTCAGCGGTCTGGTTCGGTTCCAGAACTACGGGTCGCTGTCCGACGGCGGCGAGCGTTTGAAGCTCACCTCGAATTTGGTCGAGGGGCGGGTCAACATAGCGCTTCGACCCGACCTGCCGCGGTTCGTGACCGGCCTGCGCATGCAGTGGCGTGAGCGCGGCACCGATCCGACTGATCCGGTTGCGTCCGATCTCCAGGTCTCGACCGCATCCTTCGGTGTCACCCATACGCTCAAGACAGGCACCGTGAGGCACGCACTCAACGGCTTCTACACCCGGACGGCGCGGCGCGACAAGATCAACTCGATGTTCGACAACACGACGCACGCCATCACACTTGGCGCAACGGAGAACTTCCCGAAGTCGATCCACACCAATCTCCAGCTAACCCATCTCATCGTGAATTACGCCGGAGAGCTGGGCCGGCAGCGGTGGACCACGCTTGCCGGAACCGTTGGCTACCGGTTCTACAACAACGACGCGAACGTTGCACTCACCGTCCGCAACACGAGTGCCGGCGCGACGACTTTCAGCGCCGGCTCCGACCGGCTGGGATTCATCCTCTCCGGGTCTCTGCGGCTGCAGAACGACATGTCCATTGAGCTGCAGGCCGGCTACGACGACTACTGGGAGGACGTCAACAACGGCAACCAGTATACCGAGAAGTTTGTGCGGCTGCGGCACCGGTATACGTTTTAGGGAGCGGCAGGATAGCTCCGGAATATCGCTGACGCATACCCCGGCCGAACCGGATACTCCTCAGTCCGCTGAACCTCCACTCGGCGGCCACCGGAACCCGACGACCAGCGATAGGGTGGACAACGGCGCCAGACAGTGAGACGCGTTGCGTCGATCAATCGGTGCACAACGCAACCGGTCTCCAACTTAGCTGCGCCCATGTCAAAGCAGAAGTCGAAATCACTCTGTAGGTCACCAGGAAGTGGTATTGCAGGATGATCAGACATCAATACCAAAGCCGGGGTCTTGAGTAAGTGACCCATCAAAACCGCAC